>NZ_JBQQOC010000019.1:0-55692 GCF_052264515.1 Candidatus Corynebacterium faecigallinarum | reverse complement strand
TCCTTCTGCTTCTGACCCATCCGCTGCCAGCGGTTTCCGAGGCGGCCGGGTCGGGATTCGGGGTGGTCCCCGATGTGGACGGTACGTCGGATGTGATCTCGGCCGTAGGTGTACAGCAGCAGGTCATCGACGAGACGGACCTGTCCGGGCGGGTAACCGAAACCCATCACGTCCTTCAACCCCTCCAA
The DNA here is from genome assembly GCF_052264515.1 of Candidatus Corynebacterium faecigallinarum. Classification (NCBI taxonomy): domain Bacteria; kingdom Bacillati; phylum Actinomycetota; class Actinomycetes; order Mycobacteriales; family Corynebacteriaceae; genus Corynebacterium; species Candidatus Corynebacterium faecigallinarum. Next base: position 55,504 of record NZ_JBQQOC010000019.1, on the reverse strand, counting down.
TGTCTCCGGGTCGCACAGCGTCTCGAGCTCGCCGATGGTCGTCACACCATTGGCGGCGAGCATGTCGATGGCGAAACCGTAGTACTCAGCCTTCGACATCGGGTACCCCGAACCGACGATCATGGTGAGCACGCCCGGCAGCGTCGCCGCGGTCAGTTCCGTGTCCTCGGTGGAGGAGTCGTGGTCGGTGGTGTTCCGGGCGATCATGTCGAACTGCTGGTCGGCGACCTCGATCAACCCGGCGGCCAGGGTGAACGCCCGGTGCACTTCCGGGGTGAGCTCATAGCCGGGGTTCTTGTAGCGCACATCATGCTCGAACTCCGCCCACGCGTGCTGCAGCACGGTGCGTAGCTGCACCTCGATCAGCCGGCCGTCGTACCCGCGCAACTCCGGCAGGATGGAACCGTCGATGGCGGCGATGACGTGACGAGAGGCATAGCCGAACAGGCCCTGTGCCGCGGTCTGGGCGGTCTTGTCCGTCACCGAGTGCACGTCGAACATGCCCCGCATCACCCCGACGAGCAATGGGATCTCCGAGGTGGTGAACACCGTCACCCGCACCCCGAGCACATCGTGCGCGGAGGCGAAGTCGCGGTAGTCCGGGTGCTCTTTGTCGCGGAGTTTACGCAGGTAGCTGCCCCGGTTCTTGATCCGCACCGACACCTGGTCGAAGTTGATGCCGGCGTCCGAAAGCTCCTCGGAGACGACCTCACTCACGTCGGTGACCACCGTGGGATGGGCGGCCAACCAGTTGTCGAAGTCGCGCAGTGCACTGGTACTCATGGCACCGACTCTAGCCCGACCTCACGGCAGTACCCGGCAGACATGTCCAGCGGCGGTGACAACAGTTCCCCATGGCCCTCCGGGAGCTGCCCGGTGGAGGTCACCAGCAACCGCTGGTCGAGGGTGACCACCAGAGCACCACCGGACGGAGCCCGGTAGTCGGCCAGGGCAGACAGCATTCGGTGAGTCGGGGTGGCGAGCAGGGGATGGGCGATCAGCCCGGCGGCGGGGAACACCTCGTCGACGACGGCGATCTCGCGGACCCCGTCGCCGAGATCACGGTGGCGCAGCGCGGTGCCGTGGGCGGCAGTCAGGTCGCCGAGAGTGGTGAGCATGGCGGAGGCTGCGTCCTGCCACAACCTGCTGGCCGTGGCGGACAGGGTCTCGAGGTCACCGGTGGTTACCGCGGTGTCCCCGTCGAGCACGGTGGCGCACAGTCCGGCCCCCAACGGGATGCTGACTGGGGAGGTCGGCTCGTAGGGGTCGGGCACCTCGGCGATGATGCGCAGGTGCAGTTTCGGCGGAAGAAGGCTCATACCTTCTATAGACGCCTCAGAAGGGTGCTGAGGTTCCCTTGACGTCCTCGAGATCCGGACGACGTGACTTGCCGAGCGCGGCGAGGAACTCGTCGAAGGTCCACAGCATGATCTCCTGGCCCTTCTCCTTGAGCTCCCGGGCACGCTTCTCCTTGCTGGTCACCGAGTTCCACTCGCCGATGACCAGCAGGGTGGTCTTCTTGGTGACATTCTTGCCGACCGTGCCACCGGCCTCGGCGATCATGTCCCACACCTCACCCTTCTCGTAGGGGGCGAAGTCGCCGGTGACGGTGACGTTCTGGCCGAAGACCGGGTTGTTGGCGTCGGCCTCGGCGTTCGGCTCCGGGATGGTGTCCGGGGTGGCGACCGCCCGCCAGTTTCCGCGCTTGGGGGCGGGCTTGTCCTCGACGGCGAACAGGGCGTCCTGCTCGACGGGGGCGGCGTTGCCGGTGAGGGGTTTGCCGGACGCGCTGGCGGCGGCGGACGAGCCTGTCTTGTCGGTGCCGGCATCGGCCGGGGTCTCAGCGCTGTCCGCGTGGTCCGGGGTGACGGTGATGTCGTCCAGCGGGTATCCGGCCTGGAGGTTCACCAGTGTCTGGTGGACCGCGGAATACTCCGTGTCCTGGCCCGGGGCGAAGACGACGATATTCGCCGCCCCGCGAGTCGCCGGGAAACCCCGTACCGGACGCTCGACGGATCCCTCCGGGGCATCGGTGAGACTGAACTGGATCCAGCCCGGCGAGGTCGGCGTGGGGGACTGGTGGTACCAGCCACGCAGCTGCTCGGCGGGCACCTCCAGCACCGCAGGCAGCAGGTTCTGGGCCATGGCCCCGCGGCGGACCGTGACCCCGGCGGTGGTGATCTCGACGGTGGACCCGTGGGCGGTGACGCTGTTCATAATCCCCGATCCTAGCCGGTGGGCTCGGTCGGGATTCCACCCAGCACGAGATCCACACCCGCCATCACGTGTGCCACCGGGCGCGGCTCGGCACCGGCGGCGACGGCGGTCTGCAGGTCGGTGGCCGCCCCCAGCAGGTAGCGGGTCAGCACCCAGCCGGCCAGCCCGGCGTCCGGAGCGTCCTGCAGTGCGACGGTGAGCCGCTCGGCGGGATCCGCCGTGGCGGTGCCGGACGCTAGTGCGGCCGAGACGATCTCGGCACCGTCGCGGGTGGACAGCAGCCGGTCCAGCAGGGTCGCCGCGGTGGCGTGGGCGACGGTGCGCCAATCGGCAATGGCCGAGGTTGGTGCCGCCTCGGCGGCGTCGTCCGCCGCCCCGTCCTCACCGAGGATCCGGTCGCTGATGCCGCCGAGGAGCTCCTGCTTACTGGGGAAATGCCAGTACAGGGCACCAGGGGCGACGTCAAGGTGCCGGGCGAGCCGACGCATCGTCAGGTCGCCGAGGCCGTATTCGTCGAGGATCTCGAACGCCGCGGTGAGGATACGTTCCCGGTTCAGATGTGCAGTGACCACGGTGCTCAAGTGTACGTGCTGCTGCTAACGTGGACGGGTCGTAAACGATGTAGTGTCGTAACGTCTACCGTCCGACCAGAAGGGAACCATCAATGACTCGACGTGGGAACGCTAGGGGTGTTCGCCGGGCAGCACTGGCCGCCATGATGGTCAGCGCGCTCGGACTCGCCGCCTGCGGGTCGGACTCCGACGGGGACGAGGAAACCACCTCGGCCTCGGCGACAACGGGGCACACGACGACCAGCACCACGCAGAGCGAGGAGTCGGAGACCCCGTCGGCCAGCGAGTCCGCCCCGGAAACTGAGCCGGAGACTCCCGAGGATCAGGACCCTGAGCAGGACCCAGAGGCCCAGCGCGAGGACGAGCCGGAGCAGCGTGGCGCCCCCGCCGCATCCGAGGGCGACGCCGCGCAGATCCGCGCGGTCTCCGAGGGGTTGGCCGGTGACCGTCCGTACGCCGACTACATGCAGTACGTCTACGACAACACCTGCACCGCCGACATCGACCGCCTGGGTGGACGCGACTCCTACCGCGAGCAGATCGGTGAGGCACGCAAGGAGAACGAGATGTGGAGCGAGGTCGCCGGTGGTCAGGGCAACATCCCCGACGTCCACGGCGTCAACGACATCCAGGTCCAGGGTGACCGGGCGACGGCGAACGTCGACCGTACTCTCGGCGGCAACCGAAACACCGAGCTGGTGACCTACGTGCGTGAGGATGGCGCCTGGAAGACCTGCGCCAGCGCATGACATCCCCCGTCCTGAACCAGGCGGCCAAGACCGTCACCGTCTTCCTCGTGGTCTTCGGCGTCGCCGGGGCTCTGTGGGGGTGGTGGCGTCCGGCGGTGACCGCGGTGGTCTCCGACCGCGGTGGCGTGGTGGTCGACCCGTCCAGCACCGGTGCGCCGTTCGAGGCCTTCGCCGTCTACGCCGTGGTGACCGGACTGCTCGGTGGGTTGCTCGGTGCCTGGGCCTTCTGGCGCACCCCAGCGCTGCGCGGCCCGGTCGCGATGCTGGTGGTCATCGCCCTGGCCCTGGTCGGGTCGGCGGTGTTCCTGCTCTTCGGGAACTCCCTGGCCGACGCGATCGGCGGCGACAGTGTCGAGGGGGACGTGTCCCCGGGGGACACTCTGTCGATCCTGGCGCACATCTCCGGTGCCATCGGCTACCTTGCTGCACCGGCGGCCGCGGCAATCACCTACTGGGCGTGCGCACTCTTCTCCCCGGACGAGGCGTTCAGCCGATAGCCGGCTAATTGCCCCGCAGGTGCCGCAGCTCGTGGTACGCCTGCCACGCCGGGCTCCCGGGGGCACCGACATCACCGACATCACCGTGGGCGCCGTCGGTCTCCTCGGGGACTTCCTCGGGCACCAGCAGCAGCTCGCCGTGGGCACGGTCCAGGGCGATGTCGCAGCGGGTGTCCTCGCCACGCTCCAGGTGCAGGGACGCCGCAGCCACCCAGTTCAGCGCGGCACTGCTGTGATCCTGGGCATCGGTGAAGGACTGGGCGGCCCGGGTGGCGTACTCCAGGGCCAGGTCCTCGCGACCGGCCTCCTCCCAGATCGCCGACATGTCCTCGTTCCAGTCGCCGAGGTGCCAGCTGAGCATCGGTTCGTCCTGCGCCCGTTCGGCGTCCTCCAGGATCACCCGCGCGCGCTCCATCAGTTCGATCGCCCGGGAGGTGGCCTCGGCGTTGAGCTGTTCCCGGGCGGCGGTGCGCAGCGACTGCGAGGCAGCCAGTGGACGGCCCAGCTCCAGGTAGAGCACGCAGCTGCGCTCCAGCAGGGCGGCGGTGCCGACATGGTCACCGGCGGAGGACGCCGCGACAGAGGCCATGGTCAGACATGCCAGCGTCCGCTCGGCGTCGGGGGTGAGCATCGACCAGTCGGCGGTGGCCTCTGCCAACCGGCGGGCCTCGTCGAGGTTCCCGACCCCGAGGGCGGCCCGGGCCCGTACCGCCTGCAGGTTCAGCAGCGCCGGTGACACCGGGGCGCCGGTGCATGCCTCGTCATAACGGCAGGCCAGGTCGTAGGCGGCGGTGTAGTCACCCTCGGCGTTGAGGAGCTGGCAGGCCTGCTCCGCCCGGTGGACACCCTCCAGCGGGGCGCCGAGCTCCAGGGCGATCTCTGCACAGGTCCGCCAGTGCTCCAGCACCGAATCATTGTCCTCGGCGGTCAGCGCGAAGTAGCCCATCAGGTCGTGGGCCTCGTAGCGGGTGGTCGGGGACTCGGCATCGAGGAGGGCGACGACGAGTTCCTTCGCCGCGGCGATCTCGCCGTCGGCGTGGAGCTGCTGGGCCCGGGTCAGGATCCGGTCGTTGGTCGCCGAGGAGGTGGACGGGGCGGTGAACTTCTCGGCGAGCGTCCGGAAGGTCTCCCGCAGCGGGGACTCCAGTGAGGTCGCACAGGTCAGTCCGCCCATCGCCGCCAACGACAGGCACATCGACTCATGGCGGGTGAGGGAATCACCGGTAGTGTCCCCAGCAGGGGAGTAGGTGCGCAGGGCGTCCCGCAGGTCGGCCAGCAGGGCCTCGGAGGGGGCCAAGGACTCCAACGGGGCGTTGTCGGACTCCACGACCATCGCCACGAGGCACAATGCCGAGGATGCCAGCACAGCTGAGGCATGGTCGCCGGTCTCGGTGGCACGAGACCGCCAGGCGTGGACCGCCTCGGCGGCCTCGGCGTGCAGCTCCAGGCGGTCGGCTACCGCGGCACGCAGCACATGGAACTCGGTGACCAGGTGGGCCCGAGTGCCTTCAGTGCCCTCAGTGACCTCCGGGGCCTCGTCCACCCAGTGCCGCGTCCCGAACTCACTGGTCAGCCGCCAGGCCGTGGTGTGGTCGCCGGCCGTGGCAGCGTCGGCAGACGCCTGCAGCAGTTCGGCGAGAGACAACTGTGATGCCACGGGAGACCCTCCGTCCTTTCTTCAGTCTTGTACTGGCTAGAATCAGTTAACGATACCCGACGACCCCTGGAGAAGATCACCCGCCATGCTCTCGCGCCTGGACCTGAGGGGACAGACCCTCACGACCGCCGAACTCCGCCGCATCCTGCCCCGTGGAGGAACGGACATCGACCATGTCCTCGGGGCGGTGACCCCGGTGGTCGAGGCGGTGCGCAACCGCGGTGCCGAGGCAGCCCTGGAGTACGGCGAGAACTTCGATTCTGTGCGTCCGGACTCCGTCCGCGTGCCCGCCGAGGTCATCGAAGCCGCGGCCCGCGACCTGGACCCGAAGATCACCGAGGCGCTCACCGACGCGATCTCCCGGGTGCGCACCTTCCACGCCACCCAGGTCCCGCAGGACGCCTCTGTCGAGGTCGCACCCGGCGGCACCGTGTCCGAGCGGTGGATCCCGGTGAACCGGGTGGGTCTGTACGTGCCCGGCGGTAAGGCCGTCTACCCCTCCTCGGTGATCATGAACGTCGTGCCCGCCCAGGAGGCCGGTGTCGGCTCGCTGGTGGTCAGTTCCCCGCCGCAGGCCGACTTCGGCGGCTGGCCGCACCCCACCATCCTCGCCGCCTGCTCCCTGCTCGGTGTCGACGAGGTCTGGGCCGTCGGTGGCGCCCAGGCCGTGGCCTTGATGGCTTACGGCGACAGCGGTGACGGCAGCGAGCAGGCCACCCTCGAGCCGGTCGACATGATCACCGGCCCGGGCAACATCTACGTCACCGCCGCCAAGCGACTGTGCCGCTCGGTGGTCGGCATCGACTCCGAGGCCGGCCCCACCGAGATCGCCGTGCTCGCCGACGAGACCGCCGATGCCGTGGCCGTGGCCTACGACCTGATCAGCCAGGCCGAGCACGACCCGATGGCCGCCTCGGTACTGATCACCGACTCCGCCGAGCTCGCCGACGCCGTCGAGCGGGAGGTCGCCGAGCGCTACCAGGTGACCATGAACTCCGACCGGGTGGCCGAAGCGCTCACCGGCGAGCAGTCCGCGATCATCCTCACCGACGACCTTGACGGGGCTGTCCGCGTCGCCGACGCCTACGCCGCCGAGCACCTCGAGGTGCAGACCGCAGACTCCGCCAAGGTGGCCGCCCGCATCACCAACGCCGGCGCCATCTTCGTCGGCCACTACTCACCGGTGCCGCTGGGCGACTACGCCGCCGGCTCCAACCACGTGCTGCCGACCTCCGGCACAGCCCGACACTCCTCAGGCCTGTCCACCCACACCTTCCTCAAGCACGTCGACGTCATCAACTACGACCGTAGCGCCCTGAAGGATGTCGCCGACACGGTCATCGCCCTGGCCGACGCCGAACGCCTGCCCGCCCACGGCGAGGCAGTGAAGGCCCGATTCGAGAACGGAGACCAGCAGTGACAGAGCAGAACGACCTGACCCTGGCCGACCTGCCGTTGCGTCCTGAACTGCAGGGCAAGTCCGCCTACGGTGCCCCGCAGCTCACCGTCACCAACCAGCTCAACACCAACGAGAACCCCTACCCGCCCAGTGAGGGGCTCGTCGAGGACCTCGTCGTCGAGGTCCGGCGGCTGGGGGCCACCCTCAACCGCTACCCGGAGCGCGACAGCGTCGAGCTGCGCGATGAGCTGGCGTCCTACGTCTCCCGCCAGACCGGCGTCGAGGTCACCCGCGACAACGTCTGGGCGGCCAACGGCTCCAACGAAGTGCTCCAGCAGCTGTTGCAGGCCTTCGGCGGGCCGGGTCGCAGCGTACTCGGCTTCACCCCGAGCTACTCGATGCACCCGATCCTGGCGTCCGGCACCCAGACCGAGTTCATCGATGTGCCGCGTCTCTCCGGCGCCGGCGAGAACTTCGACATCGACATCGACGCCGCCGTCGCGGCGATCGGGGAGAAGCGTCCGAACATCGTCTTCGTCACCACCCCGAACAACCCCACCGGTGGGGTGACCACGGTGGACGACCTTCGCCGACTCATCGAGGCTGCCCGCGAGATCGGCGCCGTGGTGATCGTCGATGAGGCCTACGCCGAATTCTCCGACGAACCCAGCGCCACCCGGCTGCTCGCCGACTACCCGGCCACCCTGGTGGTCTCGCGCACCATGTCCAAGGCTTTCGACTTCGCCGGAGGGCGCCTCGGCTACTTCGTGGCATCCCCGGCGTTCATCGAGGCGGTCATGCTGGTGCGCCTGCCGTACCACCTGTCGACCCTGTCGCAGGCCGCCGCCACCGTCGCACTTCGCCACGCCGATGAGACGCTCGCGACCGTCGCCGTGCTGCGCTCCGAGCGCATCCGGGTGGTCGCGGCGCTCGGCGACCTGGGATACGATGTGGTCCCGAGCGAGTCCAACTTCATCTTCTTCCGGGCACCTGCAGGCGCAGATGCTCATGAGACCTGGCAGAGGTTCCTCGACCTGGACGTCCTGATCCGGGACGTCGGCGTCCCCGGCCACCTGCGGATGACCGTGGGAACCCCGGCGGAGAACGACGCCTTCCTCGCTGCAGCAGACAAGATCATGGGAGAACACACGTGAGCAACCGAGTAGCACGCATCGAGCGGGCGACCAAGGAGTCCTCGATCACCGTCGAGATCGATCTCGACGGCAAAGGGACGACCGACATCGCCACCGGCCTGCCCTTCTTCGACCACATGCTCACCGCCTTCGGCTCCCACGGCTGCTTCGACCTGACCGTGTACGCCGAGGGTGACATCGAGGTCGACGCCCACCACACGGTGGAGGACACCGCCATCGTGCTCGGCCAGGCCATCGCCGAGGCACTCGGCGACAAGAAGGGCATCCGGCGCTTCGCCGACTCCTACATCCCGATGGACGAGACCCTGGCCCAGGCCGTGGTGGACGTCTCGGGCCGTCCCTACTTCGTGGGCACCGGGGAGCCGGACACCATGCTGACCACCGTCATCGGCGGCCACTACGCCACCGTGATCAACCAGCACTTCTTCGAGACGCTGGCGTACAACGCCCGCATCGCCCTGCACGTACGCTGCCTCTACGGCCGCGACCCGCACCACATCACCGAAGCCGAGTACAAGGCCGTCGCCCGTGCACTGCGCGCCGCCGTCGAATCTGATCCACGGGTGACGGGGGTGCCGTCCACCAAGGGGACTCTGTGAGCCCGACGGTGAATCAGTCCGACTCAGCCTTGGCGGTCCTCAAGGTCAAGGGCTTCCCCCTTGTCCTGCTGAGCACCTTCATGGCCTTCCTCGGTTGGTCGATGCTGCTCGCCGTGATCCCGGTGGACATGCTCGACGCCGGGTACGGGGAGACCCTCGCCGGCCTGGCGACCGGCGTCTTCATGCTCGCCACCGTCATCACCCAGGCCTTCGTGCCCAGGGTGCTCCGTGGACTCGGCTATGTGCCGGTCCTGGTCGGCGGTGCCCTGCTGCTCGGGGTGCCCTCGGTGCTGTACCTCATCGACGGTGGGTCGACGATGGTGCTGGCGGTCTCCGCGATCCGCGGCGTGGGATTCGGTGCCGTCACCGTGGCCCAGTCAGCCCTGCTCGCTGAGCTGGTGCCACCGAAGAAACTGGGACGGGCGAACGCCTTCTTCGGTGCGGCGATCGGCCTGGGCGAGATCATCGGTTTCAGTGTGGGGTTGCCGCTGTACAGCAGCGCCGGAAACGTCGTCTACATCATCGCCACCGTCTGCGGTCTGATCGGTGCGGTGGGCGCTACCGGAGTGCCCAAGCTCAAGGCGGCCGTTGCCTCGGTGGTGCGCACCGGAGATGCCGGGGGAGAGGTTCACGTCCCGCTGTGGAAGCTGGCGCTGGTCCCGGTGGTGGGGCTGTGTACCGCCGCGATGGGCTTCGGTGCCTTCTCCTCCTTCACCGCACCTTCGGTAGGGGAGATCGACCAGGGAGCGGCTGCGACACTGGCCGGGATCACTCTGGCGGTCATCGGCGCCGGTCAGATCCTGGGCCGGACGATCTCCGGGTGGTGGTCGGACCGGGTCGGCGAACCCGGGCATGTCGTCGTCTGGGCGTCCCTGCTCTGTGCCGGGGGAATGGCAGGGATGACCCTGCTTCTGCAGGTCAGACCAGAGGGGGCGGTCCTGGTTATGGCCGTCCTGGCCGTGGCCGCCGTCTTCGGCCTGGGCTTCGGCGCGGTGCAGTCCGAGACCCTGCTGATGATGTTCGCCCGCATGCCGAAGGAGCGGGTGTCCGAGGCGTCCGCGGTGTGGAACATGTCCTTCGACACCGGCACCGGTGCCGGTTCCTCCGTGCTGGGTGTCACGGCGTCCTCCACCGGCTACGGCGGGGCGTTCCTCGTCGGCGCCGGGCTGGTCTCCATCGGCACCGTGACGCTGGCCGGCGACCGGGTGATGGGTAAGCACCGGGTGGCTGAACACGACAACATCCGGACCCGGTTGCGCCAGCTGCGTTCCGGACAGTGAGTTGAGCAGGACGACCTGCGTTCTTCGGTCTGCGTTCTGCTGTCTTCGCTCTACGGGTCTCACTTTTCGTGAATACGTGCCATCGAATCGCGAAAAATGAGACCCGAAGAACTACCGGAGGACGGCCGGAGCCCAGACAACGTAGAATCGGTCGCAACGACGCGACCAGGGGGCGCGTCCTGACACAAAACCTGACTCCTCGGGGGGATCCGTGACTGACATCAGCGACCGCATGTACTGGCGCACCAGGGAACTGCGTGCGATCGGTATGACGACACAGCACATCGCGACGGCGGTGGCCGAGAAGAAGCTCCACCGCGTGGAGCGGGGACTGTACTGCCGAGAGGAACCGGACGATCGGAGGATCCTCCACATGCTGGCCTGGAACTGTCCAGGGCTCCACTACGTAGGACCTACCGCCGCATTTCTCTGGGGGATCACCGAGATGAGCTGGCCGGCACTCGCGAAAGTTCCCCGGGGGAAGAGCACCAAAGGGGGCAGACTACTCACGATGACAGCCACTGCATCTTCACACGTGAGACTGGTCAACTCGGTCCCCGCAACGTCGGCGATCGAGACCGCGGTGCATTGCCCGGAGCTTGGTCGAGACAGACTCCGTCAGTTCCTGGCCAGGGCCTACAACGGGATCAGGGGATCAGAGCAGCTCGCAGCGGACCTGGCACAACTTCCGCCACGCTACCGCGGACCTGCGACCGACCTCATCGACGGACTGGTCGTCGGGACCGCCAGCGACCTGGAGGCGATGGCCTTGCGGGGAATCGTGAAAGCCCTGGACGGAGTGGATGTCGCCATTCAGGTGAACACCATGGTCCTGGGCTACCGGTTCGACGTGGTCATCCCGGAGGCGAAGGTCTGCATCGAGATCGACAGTCGCCGGTACCACTCCTCACGGTCGGCGAAGCCGGAGGATTTCGTCGAGGACCGCTGGAAAGGCAACACCGTTGCGAGGTTCGGGTGGACATTGCTGCGGTATCCGGAGGACAGCGTCCTGAACGAGATGGACGCCATCATCGAACAGGTGAGAGACACCGTTGTGTTCAACCTGGAGAACCCCCGTTCCAGGAAGGAACGTGATGGGATGATCCCCACGGACCATCCGGTGTGGACGTGGCATTCCGGATTCCGGACGTTCAACCGCAGAGAGTGAACGGGCCAGACGTACCCGACGCAGTGCAACGACCCCGCGGCCTAGTAGAATCTGCGGTCATGGTGGAGACAACAGCGCCGACGGTGGCGCTCCTGGACTACGGATCCGGCAACCTTCGTTCGGCGCAGCGTGCCCTCGAGCACGTCGGAGCCGTCGTCACCGTGACCAGCGACCCGAAGACCGTCCTCGAGGCGGACGGCCTGCTGGTCCCCGGGGTGGGGAACTTCAGTGCCTGCATGGAGGGGCTGAAGGCAGTCAACGGCCCGCGGATGATCGGTGAACGGCTGTCCGGGGGACGGCCGGTGTTCGGCATCTGCGTCGGCATGCAGATCATGTTCGACTACGGTGCCGAGGGAACCGGCGGACCGGGCTGCGGGGAATGGCCCGGCAGCATCACCAAGCTGAGCGCCTCCGTGCTTCCCCACATGGGATGGAATACTGTCGAGGTACCCGAAGACAGCACCATGTTCGCCGGAGCAGACCCCGACGAGCGTTACTACTTCGTGCACTCCTACGGTGCCCGTACCTGGGACCTGGAGACCGACGGCCACACCACCGCACCCTCGGTGACGTGGGCACAGCACGAGGACTGCCGGTTTGTCGCCGCGGTGGAGAACGGCCCGTTGTGGGCCACCCAGTTCCACCCGGAGAAGTCCGGTGCCGCCGGTGCCCGGCTGCTCTCCAACTGGCTCGACACCCTCTAGACCCCACCCAGACCTCATCTCGATCTCATCTAAGGAACCCCGATGACTCTTACCCTGCTCCCCGCCGTCGACGTCGCCGATGGACAGGCCGTGCGCCTGGTACAGGGGGCCGCCGGCACCGAGACCAGCTACGGCGCACCGTTGGACGCCGCACTGGCCTGGCAGAACGCCGGAGCCGAGTGGGTACATCTGGTCGACCTCGACGCCGCCTTCGGCAAGGGGAGCAACTTCGAGCTGCTCAACGACGTCATCGGCAAACTCGACGTGGACGTGGAGCTCTCCGGCGGCATCCGCGACACCGAGTCGCTGGAGCGCGCCCTGTCCACCGGCTGCCGTCGGGTCAACATCGGTACCGCCGCCCTGGAGAACCCGGAGTGGTGCGAGAAGATCATCGGCGAGTACGGCGACCGCGTCGCCATCGGCCTGGACACCCGCCAGGTCGACGGTGAGTGGCGGCTGCGCGGCCGAGGCTGGGTCTCCGACGGCGGTGACCTGTGGGAGGTCCTCGAGCGCCTCGATTCCCAGGGTTGCTCCCGTTTCGTGGTCACCGACGTCTCCCGCGACGGCATGCTGAACGGCCCGAACATCGACCTGTTACGCGACGTCGCCGCGGCGACCTCCGCCCCCGTCGTCGCGTCCGGCGGTATTTCCAGCCTGGACGACCTGCGTGCCCTGGCAGGCGTGGTCGACGAGGGCGTGGACTCCGCGATCGTGGGCAAGGCGCTGTACGCCGGCAAGTTCACCCTCGAGGAGGCGCTGGCCGCCGTTGCCGCGGTGCCGGGGGGTGATTCCGGTGAGTGAGGAACTCGACACCCGGGCACTGCTGTCGATCGCTGAGGCCGCGGTCGACGAGGCGGAGGCGACGTTCACCGCCGCCGTCGGTGCAGAACCGTCGGTGCAGAAGAGTCCGGGCGACTTCGCGACCGAGGCGGACCTGTCCGTGGAGCGTCAGCTGCGTACGTTGCTGACCCAGTACACCGGGCTACCGGTCCACGGTGAGGAGTACGGGGTGGTGCGCCCGGGCGACCCGGTGGACTTCAACCCGAACGACGACCTCGCCGACGACCTCGACGGACCGCGTCGCGAACGCAGTGACCGCAGTGAGGCCGAGAAGAACCCCGGTCTGGACGAACTCCCGGAGACCTGCTGGGTCGTCGACCCGATCGACGGCACAGCGAACTACGCCGTCGGCAACCCCTTCTGCTGCATCCTGGTCTCCCTGGTGCACCGCGGTGAGGCCGTGGTGTCGGTGACCGAGATGCCGCTGCTCGGCCAGCGCATCACCGCAAGCAAGGGCCACGGGCTCTTCGTCGACGGGCACCCGGCCCGTCCGCTGCCGCCCTCGGACCCGGGGATCACGCAGATCAGCTTCGGCTCGATCCTGTCGCAGCGCCGAGGCAATCTGCCGGTGTCCTACCGTCAGGACATGCTCAACGCCATCGGACGCAGCTACCCGCGCATGCGGGTCACCGGCTCCTGCGGCATCGACCTGGCCTACACCGCCGCCGGTGTTTTCGGCGGCACAGTCACCTTCAGCCCGAACCTGTGGGACAACGCCGCCGGGCTGCTGCACGTCCGGGAGGCCGGTGGCGTGGTCACCGACTTCAACGGTGACCCGTGGCGTCCCGGTGTCTCCGGCCTGGTGGCCGGCGAGCCGGAGGTGCACGCCACCCTGCTCGAACACATCCGTTCGGTGCCGATCGGCACCGCCGCACGCAATGCCCAGGAAATCATGGACCGGGGAGGAATCAGATGAGTGTCGCAGTACGGGTCATCCCGTGCCTGGACGTCGACAACGGCCGGGTGGTCAAGGGGGTCAACTTCCTCAACCTGCGTGACGCCGGCGACCCGGTGGAACTCGCCGCCCGGTACGACGCCGAGGGTGCCGACGAGCTGACCTTCCTGGACGTCTCGGCGTCGAAGGACGGCCGCGGCACCATGCTGGACGTGGTGCGCCGCACCGCCGACCAGGTGTTCATCCCGCTCACCGTCGGTGGCGGGGTGCGCAGTGCCGAGGATGTCGACCAGCTGCTGCGTGCCGGTGCCGACAAGGTGTCGGTGAACACCTCGGCGATCGTGCGCCCTGCGTTGCTGCGTGAGCTCTCCGACCGCTTCGGTGCCCAGTGCATCGTCCTGTCCGTCGATGCCCGCCGAGTGCCGGCGGACGGTGACCCGCAGCCCTCCGGCTTCGAGGTCACCACCCACGGTGGGTCGAGGTCCGCCGGTCTCGACGCCATCGAATGGGCGAAGACGGGCGAGGAGCTCGGTGTGGGTGAGATCCTGCTGAACTCCATGGACGGCGACGGCACCAAGGACGGCTTCGACCTGGAGCTGATCCGTCTGGTACGCGAGGCCGTGTCGATCCCGGTCATCGCCTCCGGCGGTGCCGGCACCGCGGAGCACTTCCCGCCGGCGGTCGAGGCCGGGGCGGACGCCGTGCTCGCCGCGTCGATCTTCCACTTCGGGGAGGTCACCTTCGATGAGGTGAAGGACGCCATGGCAGCCGAGGGGATCGAGGTGCGCCGGTGACTGACCCTGCCGATTCTGCCGACCCTGCCGACCCTGCAGACTACGTCCTCGACCCGGCGATCGCCGCACGCCTGACCCGCACGGACACCGGCCTGGTTCCGGCGATCGTGCAGGACAAGGACAGCGGTGACGTCCTGATGCTCGCCTGGATGGACGACCATGCCCTGGCGCACACGCTGGCCACCCGCAAGGGAACCTACTGGTCGCGTTCCCGGTCCGAGTACTGGGTGAAGGGGGCCACCTCCGGCCACACCCAGTACGTCCACGAAGTTCGCCTGGACTGCGACGGTGACACCCTGCTGGTCACCGTCGACCAGACTGGCGCTGCCTGCCACACCGGGGACACCACCTGTTTCGACGCCGACCTGCTGCTCGAGGAGTAAGAGACCGTGCACAACCCCTACGAGGTCACCAGTTTCGAGACCTTCCGCACCCACGCCGCCCGTAACCGGGTGGTCCCGGTCGTCCGCAAGGTGCTCGCCGACGGAGAGAGTGCGCTGAGCGCCTACACCAAACTCGCCGGCGGACGCCCCGGCACCTTCCTCTTCGAGTCCGCCGCCCCGGGCCAGTCATGGTCCCGGCACACCTTCATCGGTACCGGCGCCCGGTGCGCGCTGACCGCCAAGGACGGCGACGCCCACTGGATCGGTACCCCGCCGCAGGGCGCTCCGGCCGGGGGAGACCCGTTGGAGGTCGTCCGGCAGACCCTGGAACTGCTGCACACCGAGCCGATGCCCGGCCTGCCGACGCTGACCTCCGGCCTGGTCGGCTACATGGGCCACGACATCATCCGCTACATCGAGGACCTGCCGGACACCTGCACCGATGACCTGCAGGTCCCAGACATGGTGCAGTTGCTCGCCGACACCCTCGCGGTGGTGGACCACCACGAGGGCACCATCTGGCTGATCGCCAACGCGGTGAACTGGGACGGCTCCGATGAGCGGGTGCGTGAGGCCTACGACGACGCCGTCGCCCGGATCGACGAGATGGCCGACCGGCTGGCCACCGACGAACACCTGCCGTCGGTGACGTTCTCCACCCCGGACCCGCAGCCGCGCCGCCAGCGCGCCCGTGAGGAGCACATCCGCCGGATCGGGGAGTGCAAGGAGCACATCCTGGCCGGTGACGCCTTCCAGATCGTCCTGTCCCAGCGTTTCGAGCTGGACACCCAGGTGCCCGGCATCGACATCTACCGCATGCTGCGGGTCGCCAACCCCAGCCCCTACATGTTCCTGGTCAACGTGCCCGACGAGGATTTCGCGGAGACCGCCTTCCAGATCATCGGCTCCTCGCCGGAGTCGCTGGTGCAGGTCTCCGACGGCCGGGTCACCACCTTCCCGATCGCCGGTTCGCGCCCCCGCGGCGCGACCTACGAGGAGGACCAGCTGCTGGAGAAGGAGCTGGTCAACGATGAGAAGGAGAACTCCGAGCACCTGATGCTCGTGGACCTGGGACGCAACGACGTCGGACGGGTGTGTGAGCCCGGCAGTGTGGAGGTCCACGACTTCCGGCATGTGGAGCGCTACAGCGCGATCATGCACCTGGTCTCCGGGGTCAGCGGTCGGCTGGCGGAGGGCAAGACCGCGGTGGACGCCTTCATCGGCACATTCCCCGCCGGCACGCTCTCCGGAGCCCCGAAACCCTCGGCGCTGTCGATCATCGACCAGTTGGAGGACACCCGCCGTGGTGTCTACGGTGGCACCGTGGGCTACTTCGACTTCTCGGGTAACGCCGACCAGGCCATTGCGATCCGCACCGGCCTGTACAAGGACGGCACGGTGTACGTGCAGGCCGGTGGCGGCATCGTCGCCGACTCCGACCCGGAGGCCGAGGACGACGAAACCCGGAACAAGGCCCTCGCGGTGCTCCGCGCCGTCGCCGCCGCCGAAACCATGGAGACCATCGAGTGAGACGACTGACCGGACGCACCCTGTCCATGTTCCTGATCCTGCTCGGCGCCGCCGGGCTGTGGGGGGCCGGCCAGATGACCTGGCTGACCGTGCAGGTCGACGACGACAAGAGTGGTTCCTCGGTGGAAACCCTCAACGGTTCCGTCTGGGACCCGGCCGGCACACCGGTGGCGCTGGCTCTGCTGGCGATGCTGATCCTGTCCTTCGCGGTGCGTCCGGTGGTGCGCCGGGTCCTCGGCGTGATCGCCGCGGCGCTGTCGGCGCTGGGCGGGGTCGCCGCGGTGACCCTGCTGACGACCGACCCGGATCTGGAACGCGCCCGTTCCCTACTGTCGAGTGGGGCGGCGACCCGACGGGAGAACGATCCCACGGAGATCTCCGACTGGGCCACGGTGGTGGACGCCTCGGTGCACACCGGGCCGTTGGTGCTGTTGCTCCTGGGAGCCTCCGCCGGCATCGTCGGTGGTGTCCTGATGGTCATGCGTCCCGGTGCAGAGCGCAAGGGGCACAGCAAGTACGAGACCCCTGAAGCCCGGCGGGAGGGCGTGGAACAGGACCTCGACGACAACCCCGACTCTGGTCGGGTGATGTGGGATGCCCTGGACGCCGGAGTTGACCCGACCGACCGTGATGCACCTCACGGCGAGGACGACCCCGATTCCGGTTCTGACACCTCCCGGCGATAACATGTAGCAGTTCCGTCTATTCGGCTACCAGGAGGACCCATGGCAGAGCAGCCCACCATTCTCGACGCGATCATCGCCGGTGTCCTGGAGGACACCGCCCGTCGTGAAGCCGCCGTACCCTTCGAGGACATCAAGGCGCAGGCCTTGAGTGCGCCGGAGCCGTTGGACGCGCTGGCTGCCCTGTCCTCGCCGGATTCCTCGACGGTGAGCGTGATCGCCGAGGTGAAGCGGGCCAGCCCGTCCAAGGGGCACCTGGCCGACATCCCCGAGCCGGAGATCCTCGCCAAGGCCTACGAGACCAACGGTGCGGCCGTGATCAGCTGCCTCACCGAGGAGCGACGCTTCCACGGCTCCCTGGCCGACTTCGACAAGGTCCGTGCCGCCGTCGACATCCCGCTGCTGCGCAAGGACTTCACCACGACCCCGTACCAGATCCACGAGGCACGCGCCCACGGTGCGGACGTCATCCTGCTCATCGTCGCCGCCCTGGACCAGGACCGGTTGACCGCGCTGCTGGACCGCACCGAATCCCTCGGGATGACCGCCCTGGTGGAGGTGCACACCGAGGAGGAGGCCGAGCGCGCCGTCGCCGCCGGTGCCAAGGTCATCGGCGTCAACGCCCGCAACCTGAAGACGCTGGAGGTTGACCCGGGGGTCTTCGCCCGGATCGCCCCGCAACTGCCGGACTCGGTGGTCAAGGTCGCCGAGTCCGGTGTGCGCAACGCCAGTGACATGCAGACCTACGCCGCCTCCGGCGCCAACGCCATCCTGGTGGGCGAGGGGCTGGTCACCTCGTCCAACCCGGGTCAGGCCTGCCGGTCGCTCGCCGCCGCCGGTCAGCACCCGGCCTTCCGGTCGGAGTAGGGCACCGTAAGGTACAGTTTCCGGGTGTGAGTACACCATCCGGGAACGACAACCGCGACTTCAAGAACACGCTCGGCCTGCCGACCGCAGGGGAGGTCGTCGCCGCGTCGACGACCAACGAGTCCGACGACCGTGGCCACTGGGGGGACTACGGCGGACGCTACGTACCCGAGGCGCTGATGGCCGTAATCGAGGAGATCCAGGACTCCTGGGCGAAGGCCCGGGTGGACCAGGCTTTCCTCGACGAGCTCGATGAGCTGCACCGCACCTACACCGGGCGGCCGTCCCCGCTGTACTACGGGGCGAAGTTCTCCGACACCGTCGGTGCGGACGTCTGGTTCAAGCGCGAGGACCTCAACCACACCGGCTCGCACAAGATCAACAATGTGCTGGGACAGGTGCTGCTGGCCAAGCGCATGGGCAAGGCCGATGTCATCGCCGAGACCGGTGCCGGCCAGCACGGTGTGGCCACCGCGACCGCGTGTGCGCTGCTGGGGCTGAACTGCCGGATCTACATGGGCGAGGTCGACGCGAAGCGTCAGGCCCTGAACATCGCCCGGATGCGGCTGCTCGGCGCCGAGGTCGTGGAGGTCACCATCGGCTCGGCGACGTTGAAGGACGCCATCAACGAGGCGATGCGCTACTGGGTCTCCCACGCCGAGGACACCTACTACTGCTTCGGTACCGCAGCCGGCCCGCACCCGTTCCCCTCCATGGTGCGTGACCTGCAGCGGATCATCGGCGTCGAGGCCCGCGCCCAGATCCTCACCGAGACCGGACGCCTGCCGGACGCCGTCATGGCCTGCGTCGGCGGCGGCTCCAACGCCATCGGCCTGTTCCACCCCTTCATCGAGGACGAGGGGGTGGCGATCATCGGGGGCGAGGCCGGTGGCGACGGCGTGGAGTCCGGACGCCACGCCGCACCGATCACCGTCGGCAAGGAGGGTGTCTTCCAGGGCTCCTTCGCGGCGTTGATGCAGGACGATGACGGACAGATCATCGAGTCCCACTCGATCTCCGCCGGCCTGGACTACCCCGGCGTCGGCCCGGAGCACTCTTTCCTGGCCGACAAGGGTCGCGCCGAGTACCTGCCGGTCACCGATGCCGAGGCGATGGACGCCTTCCGGTTGCTGACCCGCACCGAGGGCATCATCCCGGCCATCGAGTCAGCCCATGCCGTGGCACTGGCTGTCCGGGTGGCCCGCGAGTACGCCGACGGCACCCGCAGCCTACCTGCTGAGCGTGAGGGACAGCGTCCGGTGTTCATCGTCAACGTCTCCGGGCGTGGCGACAAGGACGTCGACACCGCGGCGAACTGGTTCAACCTGCACCCCGATACCGAGGAGAACAACTGATGAGCGCACTGTCCGACATCTTCACCTCGGCGAAGGCCGAGGGCCGTGCCGCCCTCGTCGGCTACTTCCCGGCGGGTTACCCGACGGTCGAGGGGTCCGTGGAACTGGCCACCACCCTGGCGCGCCGTGCCGACCTCATCGAGGTGGGCATCCCGTTCACCGACCCGATGATGGACGGGCCCACCATCCAGGACGCGGCGACGACCGCCCTGGAGGCAGGCTTCCGGGTCCGTGACACCTTCACCGTCATCAAGGCTGTCACCGAGGCCGGTGGCAACGCGGTGATCATGAGCTACTGGAACCCGATCCTGCAGTACGGGCCGGAGAAGTTCGCCGCCGACCTGGCCGCCGCCGGTGGTCTCGGCTCGATCATCCCCGACCTGCTGCCGGAGGAGGCCGAGCGCTGGACCGCCGCCTGTGAGGCCAATGGTCTGGACAACGTCTACCTCGTCGCACCGTCCACCACCCCGGAGCGTATGGAGCTCACCGTGAACGCCGGGGGAGGATTCATCTACGCCCAGTCGCACATGGGCGTCACCGGTGCCCAGGACGATGTCTCCGGCGACGCACGGGACCTCGTGGAGCGCACCCGGGCTACCACCGACCTGCCGGTCGCCGTGGGGCTGGGAGTGAAGACCGGCGACCATGCCGCCGCCATCGCGTCCTACGCGGACGGGGTGATCGTCGGCTCCGCGCTGATCACCGCCGCCGCCCAGGGGGTCGAGGCACTCGACACCCTTGCCGCCGAGCTCGAGGCGGGGGTGCGTCGCTGATGCTGGACACCCAGATTCTCGCCGCCATCCCGTCCCCGCCGCAGGGCGTGTGGCAGCTCGGTCCGATCACCCTGCGCGCCTACGCACTGTGCATCCTCGCCGCCATCGTCGTGGCCGTGTGGTGGACCATCCGACGCTACGTGGACCGTGGTGGCCGCGCGGAGACGGTCATCGACGCCGCCATCGCCGCGGTGCCCGCCGGTATCGTCGGTGGACGTATCTACCACGTCATCACCGACAACCACCTGTACTTCGGGGAGGGCCGGGACTGGGTTGACGCCTTCAAGATCACCAATGGCGGTCTGGGAATCTGGGGTGCCGTCATCGGTGGCGGTCTGGCCGTGTGGGCGGTGCTGGCCTACAAGAAGGTTCCGCTGGCACCCTTCGCCGACGCCGTCGCGCCGCCGATCCTGCTCGCCCAGGGGATCGGACGGCTGGGCAACTGGTTCAACCAGGAGCTTTACGGCGGGGAGTCGGACGCCCCGTGGGCCTTGGAGATCTATCGACGCGTCGACGAGGACGGCAACATCGACCAGATGGACGGGGTCTCCGACGGCTTCGTCCTGGCCACCGTGCAGCCGACGTTCCTCTACGAATTGCTGTGGAACCTGCTGATCGTCCTGGTCCTGGTGTGGGCGGACCGGCGGTTCCGACTCGGCGGCGGCCGGGTGTTCATGCTCTACGTCGCCGGCTACACCTTCGGACGCTTCTTCATCGAGCTGATGCGTACCGATTCGGCGACGACGGTGTTCGGCGACATCCGCATCAACACGGTGGTCTCCGCGGTGGTCTTCGTCGGGGCGGTCGCACTGTTCCTGGTCACCCGCAATCGCACCCGTGAGGAGCCGGAGTATGTCTTCGGTCCGCCGGTGGAGGGTGAGGACGGCGAGGATGCTGACACCGCCGGCACAGACGGCACAGACGACACCGCAGGCACCGCAGCGTCCGGTACCGGCACCGAGAGTGCAGACGGCGCCTCCGCGGCATCCGAGGACGCCGAAGACTCCACCCGACGGTAGCGGTGGTCGGTCCTCGGGGCTATTCTCGGTGAGGTGAGTAGACGTACCAAGATCGTATGCACCCTGGGGCCCGCCGTGGCCTCCGCCGAGAAGATCCGTGAGCTGGTCGATGCGGGCATGAACGTGGCCCGCCTCAACTTCTCCCACGGTGAACACGCCGACCACCAGCAGAACTACGAATGGGTCCGGGCCGCCGCAGAGGCGTCCGGTCGCTCCGTCGGCGTGCTCGCCGACCTGCAGGGCCCGAAGATTCGGCTGGGTCGGTTCATCGACGAGAAGACCTACTGGGAGACCGGTGAAGAGGTCCGCATCACCGTCGATGACGTCGACGGGACCCACGACCGGGTGTCGACGACCTACAAGCAGCTCGCCAGGGACGCCAGCCCCGGTGACCGTCTGCTCGTCGACGACGGCAAGGTCGGCCTGGTGTGCAAGGCAGTGGACGGCAACGACGTTGTCTGTGAGGTCGTCGAGGGCGGCCCGGTGTCGAACAACAAAGGTGTCTCGTTGCCCGGGATGAACATCTCGGTGCCGGCCCTGTCCGAGAAGGACATCGCCGACCTGCGTTTCGCCCTGACCATGGGGGCGGACGTCATCGCACTGTCCTTCGTGCGGTCCCCGGCCGACGTCGAGCTCGTCCATGAGATCATGGACGAGGTCGGCCGTCGCGTGCCGGTCATCGCCAAGCTGGAGAAGCCGGAGGCCGTCGACGCCCTCGAGCCGATCATCCTGGCTTTCGACGCCGTCATGGTCGCCCGTGGTGACCTCGGTGTCGAGGTCCCGCTGGAGGAGGTACCGCTGGTGCAGAAGCGGGCGATCCAGATCGCCCGGGAGAACGCCAAGCCGGTCATCGTCGCCACCCAGATGCTCGACTCGATGATCGATAACTCCCGCCCGACCCGTGCCGAGGCCTCGGATGTCGCCAATGCGGTGCTCGATGGTGCGGACGCGGTCATGCTTTCCGGTGAGACCTCCGTGGGTAAGTACCCGATCGACACGGTGAAGACCATGTCCCGGATCGTCACCGCCGCCGAGGTCGACGGTGAGGTGCCCCCGCTGTCGCACATCCCGCGGACCAAGCGTGGTGTGATCAGCTTCGCCGCGAAGGACATCGGCGAGCGGCTCAACGCCCGCGCCCTGGTGGCCTTCACCGCTTCCGGTGACACCGCCCGCCGTGTGGCACGGCTGCGCTCCGACCTGCCGTTGCTGGTGTTCACCCCGCGACAGGAGATCCGGAACCAGCTGGCGTTGACCTGGGGTGCGGAGTCCTTCCTCACCAGCGAGGTCTCCACCACCGACGAGATCATGCAGGAGGTCGACTCGATCCTGCTGGCCCAGGACGAGTACTCCACCGAGGATGCCGTGGTCATCGTCGCCGGCTCCCCGCCCGGCACCGAGGGCAACACGAACATGATCCACGTCCACCTGCTGGGGTCCGAGGCACCGTAAACGTCCCTTACCCGGTGCAAAACAGGTAACGACGGTGGTCCGGGGGGGGTGGGGGGGGGGCGTTGGGATTCCTTGACTGCCAGGTTGACTGTCAGGTTGGCTGTCAGTTTGACCGCCAGGTTTTCTCACGAGGAGGCTGATCCGATGATCGAGGCACGTGATACCGCCCTGTTGCTCGAGGGCGGCGGCATGAGAGCGTCCTACGGGACGGGGGCGCTGGACGTTCTCATGGAGAATGACGTGCGTTTCGGTTGGGCTGGCGGGGTCTCCGCCGGTGCCACGCACCTGGTCAGCTACCTCACCGGGGAACGTGACCGGTTGCGTCACAGTTTCGTGGACTTCGCCACCGACCCCAACTTCGGCGGTTGGACCTGGCTGCTGCGTGGCAAGGGGTACTTCAACGCCGCCTACATCTACGGGGACGCCCCGGAACGGGACCTGCCGAGGCCCTATGACTTCGCCCGCGCGCTGCAGAGCGACGTGGAGTTCCGGATCTGCTCGACCCGGGCAGACAACGGTGATCCGGTCTACTGGGGCCGTGAGGATGTCTCCTCCACCGGCGAACTGATGGAGGCGGTCCGGGCATCGTCCACGATCCCGCTGGCGATGCCGGTGCCGCGCATCGACGGGGTGCCGTATGTCGACGGGGCGCTCGGACCGTCCGGTGGGATCCCGTTGGATGCCGCACTGGCAGACGGCTACAGCCGCTTCTTCGCCATGCTGACCCACCCGCGTGGCTACGTGAAGCCGCCGATGGGGCGGACCCGGATGTGGCGGACCATCCTACGGAAGTATCCGGCAGTCGCTGAGGCGATGGCGACCCGGCACATCCGTTACAACGCGACGATGGACCGGCTCTACGCCCTGGAGCGGGCAGGTCGGGCGTTCCTGTACTTCCCGGAGGACGAGAAGCCGGTGAGCTCCACCGAACGTAACGTGGAGGTGTTGCGTGACTCGCTGATGCGCGGGACGATGCAGGCGGAGCGGGACTGGCCGAGTTTCGAGAGCTTCCTGCGCAGTGGGAGTCGGCGCGGCAGCGATGACCGGGTCACCACCCCGGCCCAGTAGCCCGTTGGACTGTGGGGGTGCCGCGGTGCCGCCGAGTCCACTTTTCGGCCCATCCCTGCCACGGACCGGGCATGTACTGGATCGGAAGGAACAGACGCGTGCGGGCGCAGACAGTAAACCGACCTGATGTTGTCGGCCGCACAAGCACCGTAAGTCTCAGCGCCAGAGGTAGGCCAGCACAGCGGCAGTCGCCGAGCGGGTCGCGGCGTCGACGGTGCCGGGGGCGGGCAGGAAATGGGGGGAGTGGTTGCCGGGAATGTCGGAGACCCGGCCCTCGGACACTGCAGCGTCCCAGGAATCCCGGTCGGTACAACCGGTGAGCCAGAACTCGTAGGGCACATCGAAGTGCCGGGGGATCTCGGAGAAGTCCTCGGAGGCGGTCCACCGCATCGCGTCGACGGAAGCCTCCCCGAAGACCTCGTCGAAGACCGGACGCACCGTCTCATGCACCCCGGGATCGTTGTCGGTGAGTTCACCACGGGCGGAGTAGGCGATATCCGCCGGTTTCGGTGTCCCGGAGGCCAGGCACTCCGCCTGGATCACCCGCTCGATCGCCGCATAGGTGCGGTCCCGGACGTCGGTGTCGTAGAAGCGGCAGTTCAGCACCAGGGTGGCGGTGTCGGGGATGGTGTTGTTCGTGTGCCCGGCGGACAGGGTGCCCACAGAGACCACCCCGAACTCCTCGGCGGGGATCTCGCGTCCGACGATGCCCTGCAGCCGCACCACGATCATCGCGGCGAGGAACGTCGGGTCGATGGAGTTGTGCGGCGCCGAGGCGTGCGAGGACACCCCGTGCAGGGTGACGGTGAGGGTGTCACAGGCGGCCATCACCGGCCCGGGCGCGGAGTACACGGTGCCGACCGGCCCGGGCATGATGTGTTGGCCGAGGCAGACCTGTGGGGCGGGGATCTTGTCGGCCAGACCGTCCCGGATCATCGTGCCGGCACCGCGGGTGACCTCCTCGGCCGGCTGGAACAGGGCGATGAAGGTGCCGGACCAGACGTCCCGGCGGGTGTCCATGATCTCGCACAGGCCGATCAGGGCACTGGTGTGCACGTCGTGGCCGCAGGCGTGCATCACGCCGACGTTCTTCGAGGCGTAGGACGCCCCGGTGTCCTCGGTGACGGGCAGCGCGTCGAAGTCGGCGCGGTAGAGGACGGTCGGGCCGTCGCCGTTGCGCCAGACAGCGGTGATGCCGTGGCCGCCGATGCCGGTGGTGACCTCGCAGTCGAGCTGGGCCAGCCGGGACTGGATATGGGCCGCGGTCTGCTCCTCCTGCTCGCTGAGCTCGGGGTTCTCGTGCATCCAGGTGTAGAAACTGTCGACCCACGAGAGGTCCACGCCGTGGTTTTCGACGAATTCTGCGATGTCGGGTGTGCTCATGGTCTCCGAGTGTAATCGTGCTATTCCGCGATGCGCTCGAGGTCCTCCTCTGTGAGGTCATTCCGTTCGACCCGGATCACGGGCAACGGTACCTGGTAGGAGCTGTCGGAGATATTGTCCTCGGTACTCTCCTTCTCCACCATGAGTCTGGGGGAGAAGGCGAAGTGGTCGTAGTCGTCATCGCAGTCCAGGGTCAAACTGACCGTGGTGGTGTTGTCGTCGTGCTGTTCGAACTCGACCTCGTCGAAGCGCATCCCTGGAACATTCGCGGTGACGCCCATGATGCCGCTTGTGGTCCCGGGAGCTGGCGGGTCATCTTCGCTGACCGTGAACTCCAGGTCGCCGCAGGAGGACAGGACACCCGGATAGTCCCCGACCGGCGTGATCGAGGGGGCAGCGTCTTCCAGGTAATCAGGAAAGTGCCGTACGGAGACTTCACCAACGTCGTGATCGGCCAGAGTGCCGCCTTCGTCAACCATGAGCCTCACCGTCGTCAACCCGAAGTCTCCCTGGTCCGTAGGCAACTCCATCCGGATCGTGCCCAGCTGGTTGCCGTCGGCTTCGCCGCTTTGCTCAATCTGCACCGAGTCACCCACGTAAACCTGGTCGCCGCCGTCCGGGTGGTCATTGACAAGGTGAAGTTCGTGGATACCGGACCACACCGGGTCATCCGGCGGGCGACGACAGCCAGATCGAGCGTGGTCAAGTCCTCTCCGGAGGTGACGATGTCGCCGGAGAAGGAGGCGAAAGTCACGTCGGTGTCGCGGGGTTCATCCGGGGTGGGGTCTTCTGAACCGCAGGCTGATGCCGCTGCTGCCAGTGAGAGGGCGGCGGGCAGGGCCCGTAAACGAACGGAGCGGGAAGAGCGGGAAGAGCGGGGTCAGAGGAGAGAAGGTGAAGCATAGATCTCCGAAGTGAGGTTAGGGAACAGGGGCCGGGGACGCCCTACTGGATCGTTGGATTGTAGCGCAGCGAGTTCCGGCGGAACTCCACCTCGTTGCCGAGACGGATCCCGGGGGCCAGGCGTCCTTCCTCCCGGGCGTCCAGCAGTCTGGCGAGGACTTTGCGCTTCAGGTTGGCGGGGCTGAGGGTGTTGATGAAGATCTTCGTGCCGCCCTCGAAACCGGCCATGGTGGAGTCGCGCCACTTGATCATGATGCGCCAGGGCATCGGAACGTCCACGTCCAGCGGCCGGTGCAGCCACTCCTCGTTGGTGGGCATCTGCGGTCCGGCGGCGACATGGCAGGCGTGCACCAGGTCGGCGACGGCATCCCGCTCCTCGTCACTGATCAGCCACGGCTCGGTCGTGCCGGAGCGGGAGAACACCTCCAGGGTGGGCCAGCGGTGGCCGAAGCCGGCGAAGGCGATGGCGTGGTCGTTCTCGGCGAAGATCAGGTTGTTGTGGCCGGCGTAGTCCACCGCCCACTGGTTGTACATGTTCGGGTTGCTGCGCACCTGGGCGATCTCGGTCTCGTTCTGCAGGCCGTGCTCGTCGATGGCCACCAGCTGCTTGTGCAGGTGCTCGATGGAGGCCCCGGCGGGCTCCAACCAGTTCTGGAAGGCGGCGACGTAGCGGACGTAGGGGTTCGCCCGGTACAGCCGGTCCATCGCGTCGACGGTGAAGGCGATGTAGAGCCGGTGGTCGGACCAGCTCAGCTCCCCGGAGCTGACGATCTGGTCGCTGCGGGTCGCGCCCGGCAGGTAGTGGTCCCGGGCAAGGATGATGTCGTGTCCGCCTCCGAAGAAGGCACTGCCGAGTTCATGGATGGTCTGCAGCGCGGTCTCGGGGGTGAACATGGCATCGATCTCCTCGGCGGAGCGCCCCGCCGAGGCCAGTTTCTTCCGGAGAAGCTGTTCGATGTGGTCCTCGCCAGCCCGCTCGGAGAGGTACTCGGCCATGTGCCTGGCGGCCGTGGCGTCCATCCGGTGGCCGTAGTTCACCGACCAGTAGTTGTAGGTCAGGATCTCGTAGAGGTTCGCCACCCGGCGGAACAGCGGGACGGTCTCGTCGAGTTCGGAGACCTTCATTCCGCGCAGGATCCGGGGCTCACCGTTGTCGTCGATGACCATCCGGGCTTTCTCCGGGGTGGTCTTCAACAGGTTGCCGATACCGAAGTCGGTCTGCGTGTCGCGATTGTCCCCGGTGATCTCGAAGACCTCGGTGTGCCGCTCGGCCACCGGGCGGTGGGCACGGCTGGACACCGTCCAGACCTCGGTTCCCGAGAACGGGTTGACCTGTTTGATGGTGCCGTCGGGCAATGTCGTCAACGGGGGCACCGGGGCTGGGGACATGGGTGAGTGACCGATCACAGCTCCCTAGCCTAGCCGGTGGGGTGGTGGCTGTGGGTGGGTGAGTGGTGCTTTACTTGTAGGCATGCCTCAGATCGTCTTCAGCATCCTTGCCACGACCGAGCAGCGGGACGAGATCGTCCAGGACTTCCAGGACGTCCTCGCTGCCAATTCCGATGTCCTCACCGCCACGCTCGACGTCGACACCGGGATCCCCGACGACCCGAGTCTGCAGGGGGTGTGGCAGGACCACGGTTTCGCCGACGCCGCCGAGGAGGAGCCGGACACGACAGCCCTCGTCATCGATGTCCAGCAGTACGACGGCAGCATCAGCGGCCTGTCGATGCGGCTGTCCGAGGTGCTCACCGAGCGCGAGAAGCAGCCGGCGGAGCAGCTCTTCCAGCAGATCAAGGACGACGCCGGTAGCCCGCGGGTGCCGTGGCACGTGGGCGTGCGCCCGTAGCGGGGAACCAGGAACGCGGGGCCCGGAACCTCCCATGAGGTCCCGGGCCCCGCGCGTACCGGTCCGGCCGGTTCAGTCCAGGATGCTGGACAGGAAGGAGCGGGTGCGCTCATGTGCCGGCTCGGTGATCACCTGACGAGCGGCACCGTGTTCGACGATGCGTCCACCGTCCATGAACGCCACATGGTCGGCGACCTCGCGGGCGAAACCCATCTCGTGGGTGACCACCAGCATGGTCATACCCTCATCGGCCAGTCGACGCATCACGCCGAGCACCTCGCCGACCAACTCTGGGTCCAGGGCGGAGGTCGGCTCGTCGAAGAGCATCAGCTTCGGCTTCATCGCCAACGCACGGGCGATGGCCACACGCTGCTGCTGGCCACCTGAGAGCTGCACGGGCCAGGACTCCGCCTTGTCGGCCAGCCCGACCATCTCCAGCAGCTCCCGGGCAGTCGCCTCGGCCTCGGCCCTCGGCACACCCTTGACCTTCACCGGGGCCTCGATGATGTTGGCCAGTACGGTGCGGTGGGTGAACAGGTTGAACTGCTGGAACACCATGCCGATGTCGGCGCGCTGGCGGGACGCCTCACGCTCGGAGATCTGGTGGAGGCGTCCTGCCTTCTCCTCGTAGCCGATGAGGTCGCCGTCAACCTCGATCCGGCCAGCGTCGATGCTCTCCAGGTGGTTCACACAGCGCAGCAGCGTGGACTTACCGGAGCCGGACGGCCCGATCAGGCAGGTCACCGTGCCGGCGGGGACCTCCAGGTCGATGCCCTTGAGCACATCGAGGCGTCCATAACGCTTCCAGACGTCCTGGATCGAGATCATCGGGGTTGTGTCAGTCATCAGCGCTGCTCCTTGCCGGTGGTTCCGGTGGGGTCGGTCATGGCCTCGGGGTTGTCGTCGACGGTGATGTTGCGCGGCGGAACGCCCTCGGCGTCGGTCAGGACGGCCAGCTGACGGCTGGTCAGCGCCCGGGAGGAACCGCGGGAGTAGTAGCGCTCGAGGTAGTGCTGCCCGACCATGAGGATCGAGGTGATCACCAGGTACCAGGTGGCGGCGACCAGCAGCATCGGCACCGGCTGGAACATGGCGTAGGCGATGTCCATGGACCGGCCGTAGAGCTCACCGGCGTACGGCAGCGCGAGGACAAGCGAGGTGGTCTTGAGCAGGCTGATCAGTTCGTTGCCGGTCGGCGGAATGATGATCCGCATCGCCTGCGGCATCACGGTGCGCCGCATGTTCTGCCACCAGGTCATGCCCAGGGCCTTGGACGCCTCGGACTGTCCCTCGGGGACGGCCTGGATACCGGCGCGGACGATCTCGGCCATGTAGGCCGACTCGTTGAGTCCCAGTCCGATGACGGCGAGCCAGAACATGTTCGTCAGCAGGGCGTCCAACTCGATCTCGGTGAAACCGAGGTCGATGGAGGTGTAGATCGCCCCGAGTAGACCCCAGAACACCAGCTGGACGTACACCGGCGTTCCACGGAATACCCACAGGTAGAGCCAGGCGATACCGCTGGTCACCGGGTTCGGGGACATGCGCAGCACGGCCAGGATCGCGCCGAGGACCACGCCGACGATCATCGCCAGCACGGTCAGTGCCAGGGTGTGCAGGGCAGCCTCGGCGATGCGGGAGTCGAAGAGGTAGTCGAAGTAGATGTCCCAGGCGTAGGCGTCGCGGGTGGCGGCGTCCCAGATGAAGGCCACCACCAGGACGAGCAGGACGACGGCGGCGATGATGCGTCCGGGGTGTTTCAGGGGGACGACGTCGTTGTCGACCGGACGAGTGCGCTCGCTCATGATTCTTCTCCTGTGTCGGGACCGGCAGAACGGGACGGTGCGGTGGCGGCGTCGGGGAGGTCGACGTCCTGTGTGTTGACGGTGACGGTGTCGACCATGCCGTCGGTGAGGCCCCAGGGGGTGAGGATCTCCTCGTACTGGCCGGAGGTGATCAGGTACTCCAGGGCAGCGGCGAAGGCGGGGACCAGGTCGGAGCCCTTGGCGAAGGCCCAACCGAAGGGCAGCAGGTCGAAGGCCTCGCCAGCCGGGATGAGCTTGCCCTCCGACAGTCGGATGGCGTAGTCGGTGACGGCCGAGTCCGAGCTCATTGCGTCGGCACGTTCCAGGGCCGTGGCATTGGCCGCGGCGTTGGCGGATTCGTAGACCAGCTTGTTGATCGCCGGTTGGCCGTCGGCGACGCACCGGTCGGACTTCACCTGGACATCGTCGGTGTCGGAGTAGGTGCCCTTCTGAACGGCGACGGTCAGCCCACAGGCGTCGTCGGGGTCCACGGTTTTGCCGGGTGTGGTCGCCCAGGAGATGCCCGAGTTGTAGAAGTCGACGAAGTCATAGGACCGCTGACGTTCCTCGGTGTCAGAGAACCCGGAGGTGCCGATGTCGACGGTGCCGCCGGTGATCGACGGCAGGATCAGGTTGAAGTCCTGCTGCTGGAACGTCACGTCAAGTCCCAGGACCGCACCCGCGGCACGGACCAGGTCGACCTCGAAGCCGATGATGTCGCCGTGCGGGTCCTTGAACTGGTTGGGCGGGAAGGTCGGGTTCGTTGACGCGGCGATGCGCCCGGACGTCCGGTACTCCTGGGGCAGGAGTTCCTGGAGTTCGGGGACGGGGTCGGGCAGGGACTCCACCCAACCTTCCGGGTTCCCGGACTCCTCGTTGGTCACGCAGCCAGTCAGGGTGGCCGTCAACGTCACCGCCATGAGTGTGCCGGCGAACGCGGTGATGCCGCGGGCTCGGCGCAGAGGGCGAAGTGTCATGTCAGACGAGTATATTCGGCTGGTCGCGTTCTGTTACCCTCGGGCGGCATGCAGACTCCGATCGCTGATTACCTGGCCGAGATTCTCGAGAAAGTCCGCGACGACGACTCCGGTGAGGTGGCCGACTACATCCCCGAACTGGCGGCAGCCGACCCCACGCCGTTGGCGGTCGCGCTGTGCACCACCCAGGGGCGGATCTACAGCGCCGGTGACGACGGCCACGAGTTCACGATCCAGTCGATCTCCAAGCCGTTCGTCTACGCCGTCGCACTGCAGGATCGCGGCGTGGAGACGGTGCTCGACAAGGTCGGGATGGAACCCTCCGGCGAGGCCTTCAACGAGCTGTCGTTGGACGGGACGACCCATCAGCCCGTGAACCCGATGATCAACGCGGGGGCGATCACGGTGAACCAGTTGATCAACGGGGAGGACTCCTCGGTGGAGGACCGGGTGGAGGTGATCCTCGACTATTTCTCGCGCCTTGCCGGCCGACAGCTGAGGATCGATGAGCGGGTCACCGGGTCGGAACTGGAGACCGCCGACCGAAACCTGGCGCTGGCCCACATGCTGCGCAGCTACGGGATCATCACCGACTCCGCGACGGACGCGGTGACGTCCTACACCCGTCAGTGCTCGATCATGGTGACGGTGAAGGACCTGGCGGTAATGGGTGCGACGCTGGCGCTGGGCGGGATCCAGCCGGTGACCGGGGAACAGGTGCTCGACCCACTGGTCTGCCGACAGGTGCAGGCGGTGATGGCCTCGGCCGGGATGTACGACGGGGCAGGCAAGTGGATGGCCTCGGTGGGGATCCCCGCGAAGTCCGGGGTCGCCGGTGGGCTGATGGGGACCTTGCCCGGGCAGCTCGGGATCGCGACGTTCTCGCCGCGGCTGGATTCCTCAGGCAGCAGCGTCCGGGGCAGCCAGGTTTTCCGTGAGCTGTCGGAGAGCATGGGTATGCACCTGATGTCGTCGGTGACCCGGCGAGGTACTGCGGTGCGAAGTGTGCGGCAGCGCGGTCTGGTGACTCTGGTGCGGCTGCAGGGCGGCATCGACTTCGCCGGTGCCGAGGAGTTCCTCGACACCGTGGCCGACCGGGACTTCAACACCAAGCGTGTGGTGGTGGACATGCGACGGGTCAACGCGAGTAACCCGGTCGGACGGCGCATGGTCAAGGAAGGCCTGCGACGGCTCCGTCTCGACGGTCTCCAGGTGGCCGTGCTGGACCCGGAGGAGATGCTCGGGGAACCGGTCTACGAGGACGGCACCCAGGTCGAGGAAGCCGCGGTCGACGATGTCGACGGCGGGAACCCCGGCGACGGAGGGGACGGCGTGGCCGGTGTGGGTGCCAACCGTGAGGCAGCGTCAGGGCAGTAGGCCGGTGACGTATGTCACGAGGTCGCCGATCATGCCGAAGGGCGCGGCGATCACCGAGCCGGCGATGAACAGCGCGTTGGAGGCGTAGGCTCCGATCAGTTCGGGGTCGATGACGGGGAGATCCATGTGAGCTTCCTTTGTCGGGGTTGCGGTACTACAACTTCCATCGTAGAGACCACCGCAGGTGTTTCGCACCGTCTCTGCCAGTCACGCCGCCCCATGTCAGAATCGTGGGATCATCTGACGGTCCTGGACAGAAAAACCGGCTATTCGCCCCACCTTCCTGACGTTGCCTGCCTGCGGAACCAGAAAACCCCCGTTGACCTTGAACGTCAAGGTGTCAACGGGGGTGTTCAGGGTGCCCCAGGTGAGACTCGAACTCACACTGGACGGGTTTTGAATCCGTTGCCTCTGCCAATTGGGCTACTGGGGCCGTGTTCTTCCGTGTTCTTCAAGGACCGCTGGGATCCTCAAGGGATATTACGGCAGGCGCAGACGCCGGACCAACACCGGGGTGCGCCTGGCCGGGTGAACTGCCCGCGGGGCGGGCGTAGGCTGGGGCTATGTCGAAGAACATTCTTTCCGAGGCAGAGATCACCTCCGAGATCCAGGCAGCGGCGCTCGTCGGCTGGAGCATTGTCGACGGGCTGCTCGCCGCCACGTACGAGACGAAGGATTTCGCCACCGGCCTGCGGCTGGTGAACCTCATCGGAGCGGCGGCCGAGGCCGCCGATCACCATCCCGACATCGTCCTGAGCTATCCCACGGTCAGGATCACGTTGGTAAGCCACGACGTCGGAGGGCTCACCGGTCGCGACGTGGACATGGCGCGGCGGATCAGCGAGATCGCCGACCAGGAAGGCATCGCGGCGGAAACCGCGCCGTCCGGAGAATCGGAGTAGGGCACTGCCCGGCGGGTAGCCGGGGAGGCTGCTACGCCTCGCCGTCGAGGACTTTCTGGACCAGCCCGCCGTAGTAGCTGACGAAGGCGTCGACGTCGGCCTGCTTGAAGTAGTCCTGGGTGATCAGACGGCGCATCATCGCCACACCGATGAGCATCGAGATCGCCGCCTCTGCGCGCATCTCCGCGTCGCTGACGTCGTCACCGTGTCCGGCTCGGGTCAGTTCGTCCGCCTCTGCATACACCCGCTGCAGGACCGGGGAGACGACCTGGGAGCGGAAGACCTGACCGAGGGTGGAGACGATGTGGCGGTTTCCGCCGGCGTCGGCGAGCTTGCGGATCAGCGAGTTGGGGGAGTCCTCCGGGGCCTCGATGACCACGCGGAGCAGGGCGGTGCCCAGGCAGTCGAAGTCCATCCCGGCGATACGCTCGGCCACCGCGGAGAAGTCGAGCTGGGCCTCGTAGAGGTTCTCCTTGGTGCCGAAGTACTTGATGATCAGCGGTGCGCTGACCCCGGCCTCAGCGGCGATCTCCTTGAGTGAGACCTCGCTGTAGGGACGCTGGTTGAAGGCGACGCGGGCGTGATCCAGGATGCAGCCTCGGGTCTCCTCGGAGCGACGCCGGCCACCGGAGGAATTCACTTCGGCGCTGGATGAGTTCGGCGCGCTGTCGGTCTGGTCCGTCATGGCGACTAGGATAGCCCTGACGAACGTGGAATGCGGTACTCAACCATCATCAGTGTGTCCGGACAATCGGGGCGTGCGGGAAGGTCATATGTCAGAGAACTCCGGGAATCAGCAGGGCAAGCCGACGATGCTGTTGCTCGACGGCCATTCGCTGGCCTTCCGCGCCTTCTACGCCCTGCCGGCCCAGAACTTCTCCACCACCGGCGGGCAGTACACCAACGCCGTCTACGGCTTCCTCGGCATGTTCCTCGGGCTGGTGGAGGCGGAGCGTCCCACCTACATCGCCGCCGCTTTCGACCTCTCCGGCCCGACGTTCCGCGAGAAGGACCTGCCGGAGTACAAGGCACAGCGTCCGGAGACGCCGCCGGAGTTCCGCGGCCAGGTGGAACTGATCCAGCAGACCCTGGAGTCACTGGGTGTCACCACCTTGACCAAGGAGGCCTACGAGGCCGACGACATCATCGCCACCCTGTCGGTCCGCGGTACCGAGGCCGGGATGCGCACCGTGATCTGCACCGGTGACCGCGACAGCCTGCAGTTGGTCAATGATGATGTGACAGTGCTCTACACCCTGCGAGGGGTCTCCGAACTCGACCGGTTCACCCCGGCACGGGTGCAGGAGAAGTACGGGGTCACCCCCACGCAGTACCCGGATCTGGCCTCGCTGCGCGGTGACACCTCCGACAACATGCCCGGTGTCCCTGGTGTGGGGCCGAAGACCTCCCAGAAGTGGATCGAGAAATACGGCAGCCTGGACGCGGTACTGGAGAACCTCGACGACTTCGGCGGCAAGGTCGGCGAGGCCCTGCGGGACAACATCGACAATGTGAAGCTGGCACGCAAGATCACCGAGATGGTCCGTGACCTGGACTTGGGTGACCTCGACGGTGATGGGGATGCCCTGTCGGCGCTGCGTCCCCGCGCCGTCGAAGCGTCCCGTGCCGTGGAGGTCTTCGATGACCTGCAGTTCGGCAACAACCTGCGCAACCGCACCTTCCGCGCCATGGGGATCGAGTTCGAGGACGGCAACGACGTCGAGGTCACCGTCGACGAGGTCGCCGACGGCACGTTGGGGAAGTGGCTGACCACCCACGCCGGCTGGAAGCCGGGACGTGCCGGCGGGGACGCTGCGGTCAACCGTCCGCTCGCTGTGGCGGTCACCGGCGACGGAGCGCCCTTCGGCGGACGCGCCGACACCCTGGCGCTGCTTGACCCGCAGCCCGGTGACGACGGCGCCCTGCACTCGGTGGCGATCGACCTCTCCGACCAGGATCCGAAGGACGAGGAGGCGCTCACCGACTACCTCGCCGACGCTGCCGCCCCGGTCTGGCTGCACGACGCCAAGCAGGCCTGGCACATGCTCAACGGGTCCGGGCTCGCCCTGGCCGGTGTCGAGCACGACACCGCCCTGGCCGCCTACCTGCTGCGTCCTGACGTCCGGGCGACCGACCTGGCGGACGTCCTTCAGCGCCACGTCGGACACGAGCTCGCCGCGGACGCGCCGACACCGGTTCGTGCCCAGGCGGTCCGCGACCTGGTCGCCGCGCTGACCCCCGAGCTGGCCAAGATCGGTGCCATGGAGCTCTACCTCGATCTCGAGGTGCCGCTGGCCACGGTGCTCGCCCGGATGGAAGGCTACGGCATCGAAGTCGACAAGGCCTCGCTTCAGGAGCTGTCGGACGACTACGAGGGAAAGATCAGCGAGGAGGTCGCCGCCGCCAGGAATCTCGCCGGCGACGACAAGCTCAACCTGTCCAGTCCCAAGCAGCTGCAGAAGGTGCTCTTCGAGGACTTCGACCTGCCGAAGACGAAGAAGACCAAGACCGGCTACTCCACCGCCGCCGGTGAGCTGGAGAAGCTCACCGAGCAGACCGGGCACCCCTTCCTCGGCCACCTGATGGCCCACCGCGAGTACCAGAAGATGAAGTCCACCATCGACGGACTCATCGAGGCCACCGCCGATGATGGCCGGATCCACACCACCTTCAACCAGCGGGGTGCGGCGACCGGACGACTGTCGTCCTCGGAACCGAACCTGCAGAACATCCCGGTGCGGACCGAGGCTGGACGACACATCCGCGGCGCCTTCCGGGTCGGCGAGGGTTACCAGACACTGCTCACCGCCGACTACTCGCAGATCGAGATGCGTGTCATGGCGCACCTGTCCCAGGACCCCGGCCTGACCGAGGCCTACCGGGAGGGCGAGGACCTGCACAACTACGTCGGCTCCAAGGTCTTCGACGTGCCGGTCGACCAGGTCACCCCGGAGTTGCGACGTCGGGTCAAGGCGATGAGTTACGGCCTGGTCTACGGCCTCAGTGCCTTCGGCCTGTCCCAGCAGCTCTCGATCTCACCTGGTGAGGCGAAGCAGACGATGGACACCTACTTCGAGCGCTTCGGCGGGGTGAAGACCTACCTCGACGAGGTCGTCGCACAGGCGACGTTGGACGGCTACACCGAGACGCTCTACGGGCGCCGGCGCTACCTGCCGGAGCTCGGGTCGTCCAACCGGGTGGCCCGCGAGAACGCCGAGCGTGCGGCGCTGAACGCGCCGATCCAGGGAACCGCGGCGGACATCATCAAGCGGGCGATGCTGCGCGTCGAGCGCGAGATGACCCGCCGTGGCCTGCAGTCACGCGTGCTGTTGCAGGTGCACGACGAGCTGGTCGTGGAGGTCGTCGAGGGCGAGCTCGAGGAGATGACCGCGCTGCTGGAGGCGGAGATGGATGCCGCAGCCGAGCTGCGCGTGCCGCTGGACGTCTCCACCGGGGTCGGCGAGAACTGGGAGGCCGCCGGGCACTGAATGCCCGGTTGAGGTGTCCGGTCAGTCGTCGTCCTCCTGGGTCACCAGTTGGACACTCCGGACCCCGGAGATCGTGGACAGCTCGGCGACGAGATCGTTGGCGGACTGGCGGCCGCTCAGGCCGAGTTGCAGCGACGTCCGGCCATCCTGTGGCTCGCCCTGCTGGCCAGCTTCCTGCACGGACCAGCCGTGCGCGGTGGTCGTCGAGAGGATGCTGCGGAGCAGCCCGCGGCCGTCGTCGTAGGAGAGGATCATCTGGACCCTGGTGTCCCCTCCAGGCAGCGACCGGGAGAGCAGGCGAAGCCCGTAGGTGATCAGGAAGTGCAGGACCGTGACCACGATCGCCAGTAACCACAGGCCGGCACCGGCTGCGGTGCCGATCGCCGCTGTCTCCCACACGCTGGCGGCCGTGGTCAGGCCGCGAACGGTATTTCTGCGGGTCAGGATCAGACCGGCACCCAGAAAACCGATCCCGGAGACGATGCCGGCGGCGATACGGGACGGGTCGAAGCTGACCTGGGCCCCGAGGATGTCGCTGAACCCGTATTTGCCCACCAGGACGAACAGTGCGGACGCGGTCCCCACGATCGCCTGCGTACGTAGGCCTGCATTGCGTCCACGTAGCCGCCGCTCCAGTCCGATCAGCGTCGACAGCGCGAACGCCAGCAGGAGCAGGGCAATGTGCTCGACGCCCTGTCCCTCGAGTGTAACCAAAGCTAGGGCGGACATGCCGTCCAGGCTACGCCGCGCGGGCCCACCGGCGAGTCATCGTGCA
This sequence comes from Candidatus Corynebacterium faecigallinarum, assembly GCF_052264515.1. Classification (NCBI taxonomy): domain Bacteria; kingdom Bacillati; phylum Actinomycetota; class Actinomycetes; order Mycobacteriales; family Corynebacteriaceae; genus Corynebacterium; species Candidatus Corynebacterium faecigallinarum. Next base: position 18,393 of record NZ_JBQQOC010000019.1, on the reverse strand, counting down.
CCGGGCAGGATGGCACATAGCGCGGCGGAGGCGATGAGGTCAGCGGTGCAAAGCGGATCTACCGTATCCGCACCGAGAGCCCGCACGTAGCCACACTGACGGTGGCATGCGACAGATTCGGGACGATCTCGTCGGCGTCAGTGAGCTCGGTGGCATCGTGTGAGGTGGCCACGCCGAGCACCGTGGGGCCGGAGGCGCGACCCGCGAGGATCCCGGCCGGAGCGTCCTCAACCACAAGACAGTCGGACGGATCGACGCCGAGAGCTGCAGCGGCGGCGAGGTAACCCTGGGGGTCGGGCTTGCCGGCGGTGACGTCCTCGGCGATGACGAGGACGCGCGGGACGGGCAGTCCGGCAGCTCGAAGGCGGTTCTCCATCACCTCCCTGGCCCCGGAGGTCACCGCCGCCCAGCGGCTGGCGGGGAGCTGGTGGAGGATGTCGGCGACGGTGGGAAGGGTGATGACCCCGTCCAGGTCCCCGCGTTCCATGCGGTCGAGCTGTGCCAGGGCACCCCGAACCTCGGTCGCCGGGATGAGCTCGGCCAGTGTGTCCTCGGTGCGGCGGCCGTGGGAGATGGCCATGATGTGGTCGATGTCCAGGCCCCGCTGGGCGGCGAAGGCCGTCCAGACACGGGTGACGGCCGGTGTCGAATCGACCAGGGTGCCGTCGATGTCGAAGAGTATGGACTCGAACTGAGTGCGCATACGAGCCGATTCTACCGGGGTGTGCTTTCCGGGCCTATGCGTCGGAATCAGCCGCGGACTCAGCCTGCGCTGCGAGCCGCTTGCGCTTCATGACCTGTTCGATGATCACCATCGTGGCGACGACGGACGCACCGACCAGGAAGAGCAGGATCGCCGTACCGGTCTGCTCGCCGGGGGCCATCAGGGTGATAGCCTCCCCCTCCTCGCCTTCCTGCCAGGGCCACAGCGCCCGCAGTGAACCCAGCAGCAGGCCGGTCATGGTGAACAGGGTCAGGGTGCGGTGACGGGTGAGCAGCCACTCCATCACCCGGACGAACAGCACCAGACCGGTGATCGCACCGAGCATGAAGACCGCGATGAAGGTCAGGTCCAGGTCGCTGACGGCAGTCAGGGTCGCCGAGTAGATGCCGATGGCGTAGAGGAAGAAGGAACCGGAGACGCCGGGCAGGATCAGGGCGCACACCGCGACGGCGGCGGAGACGAAGACCAGCAGGAGGTTCGGGTTGCTGTTCTCCGAGGCGGAGAAACTCGTGGCGACGAAGGTGAAGATGCCACCGACGATGAACAGCGGAATGGCTACGGGCAGACGTCGGCGGAGGTCGGCGCGGTCGATCATCAGCAGCGGGACGACCACGGACACCGCGACCATGCCGAGGAAGAGAGCCTTCGCGGGGATCGGGTGGTCCTCGACGAAGCCACCGACGACTCCGGCCATGGTGAAGACCATGACGACGATGCCGATGCCGAGGGGAAGCAGCATGGTCCAGTCGACGGACTTGAGGCGCCGGACACCTTCAGGGCGGTCTTTCGGCAGCGCCTTGACCCCGTCGAGCAGGCGGTTGGCGTTGTAGAGGACGCGCTCGTAGGCGCCGGTCACCAGGGCGACGGTGCCGCCGGAGATGCCGGGCACCAGTTCGGCGGTACCGATGAGACCGCCGCGTACGGCATTGAGTACGACCGAGCCGGCGTTCAGCGGCGTCGGTTCGAACGCCGGCGGGCGCGCGCTGGGGGTGGCTTGGTTGTCACTGGTTGGGTTGTCGGTCACGGCGAATATCGTAGCGTCCCGACGGCTGGACGTGTGCAGTGGCGGCTGGAGTGTGTTGGGCTGCCAGGACATTGACAGGACACTGTGAGCGTAGGCACGGGGAGATACGGGTATATGCGGGGGATATAGTGGCCCCATGACGAACCTGGCTGGCGGCGAGAAAACACTGGTCCTGGGCTATTGGCCGGGTGAAGGCATCGGGCCGGAGATCATCCCGCCCACGGTGCGTGCGGTCGAGCTGGCCCTGGTTTGCGAGGGTGCCGGGAATATCAGTGTGCGGTGGGAGCCACTGCTGCTGGGGCTGGAGGCCTTCGAAGCCACCGGCGCGGTTCTGCCCGAGTCGACGTGGCAGACGGTGACCGGGTTGGACGGATGGATCCTGGGGCCACACGACAACGCCGCTTACCCGGAGGCGGCGCGCGCCCAGCAGAACCCCTCGGCGGCGTTGCGGGTGCGTGCGGACCTGTGGGCGAACATCCGTCCGGTGACGGGGCTGCCCGGGGCACCTGCCCCGGAGATGGACCTGGTGATCGTGCGGGAGAACACCGAGGGGATGTACGCCGACCGCAACATGTACGCCGGCTCCGGCGACATCATGGTCACCCCGGACGTGGCGCTGGCCATCGGTACGTTCACCCGCCACGGGGTGCGTCGGATCGTGGAGCGGGCAGGACGCATCGCTGCCGCACGTGGGGGAGTGCTCACCGTGGCGCACAAGGCCAATGTGTTGAGCCGCTCGTCCGGTATGTACGTCGAGGAGGCCGAGCGCATGGCGGCGCAGACCGGGGTTGAACTGCGCCCGGTGCACATCGACGCCCTGTGCGCTGACCTGGTGACGAACCCGGGGCGGCACCGCACGATCGTCGCGGAGAACATGTTCGGTGACATCCTGTCGGACCTGGCTGGTGCGCTCGGTGGGGCATTGGGGGCGGCCGGCAGTGTGAATGCAGGCGACTCCCTGGTGATGGCGCAGGCCGCCCACGGTTCGGCGCCAGATATCGCGGGGAAGGGGGTGGCGAACCCGGCCGGGGTGATGAACTCCTCGGCTCAGCTGCTGGACAGTCTCGGGTACGGGCGCGCGGCGGCTGCAATGTCGGATGCGGTGCGGGTTGCGCTGATCGAGGCACCTACCGCCGATGTGGCCGGAGTGGCAGGTGTTACTGGCGGAACAGAAGGTGACTCAGGGGCGACTGGGGCAGCTGGGGCAACCACGGCGACGTTCTCAGAAAGGGTATTTGCACAGCTCGGAGGGGTAGTGTAACGTCCAGTCCGTTAAGCGTCCATACGCGGGCGCGCGACACCCTGTCCATCTACGTAACTATCCGTTTCGGAGCACTTTCACCTATGCCCACCAACAACGTTCCTCAGGTTGCCGTCAACGACATCGGCACCGCTGAGGATTTCCTCGCCGCCATCGACCAGACCATCAAGTACTTCAACGATGGCGACATCGTCGAAGGTACCGTCGTCAAGGTTGATCACGACGAGGTCCTGCTGGATATCGGCTACAAGACGGAGGGTGTCATCCCCTCCCGCGAGCTGTCCATCAAGCACGATGTCGATCCCGGCGAGGTCGTCGAGGTCGGCGACGAGGTCGACGCCCTGGTCCTCACCAAGGAGGACAAGGAAGGCCGCCTGATCCTGTCCAAGAAGCGCGCTCAGTACGAGCGTGCCTGGGGCACCATCGAGCAGCTCAAGGAGAACGACGAGCCGGTCACCGGTACCGTCATCGAGGTCGTCAAGGGTGGTCTCATCCTGGACATCGGCCTGCGTGGCTTCCTGCCCGCCTCCCTCGTCGAGATGCGTCGCGTGCGCGATCTGCAGCCGTACATCGGCCAGGAGATCGAGGCCAAGATCATCGAGCTGGACAAGCAGCGCAACAACGTGGTCCTGTCCCGCCGGGCATGGCTCGAGCAGACCCAGTCCGAGGTCCGCTCCGAGTTCCTGCACCAGCTGCAGAAGGGCCAGGTCCGCAAGGGTGTCGTGTCCTCCATCGTCAACTTCGGCGCTTTCGTCGATCTCGGCGGTGTCGACGGCCTGGTGCACGTCTCCGAGCTGTCCTGGAAGCACATCGACCACCCGGGCGAGGTCGTCACCGTGGGCGACGAGGTCACCGTCGAGGTTCTCGACGTCGACCTGGACCGCGAGCGCGTGTCCCTGTCGCTGAAGGCCACCCAGGAGGATCCGTGGCGCGTCTTCGCCCGGACCCACGCGATCGGTCAGATCGTCCCGGGCAAGGTCACCAAGCTGGTTCCGTTCGGCGCCTTCGTCCGCGTCGAGGAGGGCATCGAGGGCCTGGTCCACATCTCCGAGTTGGCCGAGCGCCACGTCGAGGTTCCGGACCAGATCGTCACCGTCGGCCAGGAGCTCATGGTCAAGGTCATCGACATCGACCTCGAGCGTCGCCGGATCTCCCTGTCCCTGAAGCAGGCCGACGAGGACTTCGCCGAGGACTTCGACCCGTCCAAGTACGGCATGGCCGACTCCTACGACGAGCAGGGCAACTACATCTTCCCGGAGGGCTTCGACTCGGAGACCAACGAGTGGATGGAGGGCTTCGAGTCCCAGCAGCGTGAGTGGGAGGACCGCTACGCTGAGTCGGAGCGTCGCCACAAGATGCACGCCGCCCAGATCGAGCGCCACCGCGCCCAGGCCGCCGAGGCCGCCGAGGCCGGCGAGGCCGCCGACAACGGCAGCTACTCCTCCAGCAGCGAGGACAAGCCCGCCGAGGCTGCTGCTGCCGCTGAGGCCACCGACGACTCCGGTTCGCTGGCGTCCGACGAGCAGCTCAACGCCCTGCGCCAGAAGCTGGCCGGCAACTAAGCTGCAGCCTGTTCCGATGCTCCGGAACAACCCCTGAACAAGCCCCGAGGACTTCTGTCCCCGGGGCTTCTTCATGTCTGTTCCCCTCTGCATCCTTCTTTGCCCCTCTGCGTCTTCTCCTCGGTTTCCCCATGGTGGTGCCCCCGCAGGCCGATGTCGTCCTACCGGTTCAGAGCGTTTTCACCTTAAACTGGTTCACGCGACCGTCCCCACCGGGCGGCTTTGCCACACTGACTCAAGGTGGAATGCCACATGGTATCGAAAACGATTGAGACATCCCGGCACATCCTGCGGGAAATAGGAGGCGCGGACAACGTCGCCTCCTTCACCTACTGTGCGACGCGGCTCAGATTCGACGTTCACGACAAATCCAAGGTCGACATTGACGCCCTGGACGAGGACCCCAACGTCCTAGGCGTAGTGGAACAGGGGAGTACCGGCGTCCAGGTGGTGATGGGCGGTGGCGTCGCCGAGTTCTACAACGCCATCGTCAAGGAACCCGGGATGGGGGACGGGGAACGTAAGAGCTCGTCGAGTGGGAAGAAGGAGTACGGGGGAGTACGCGGCAAGTACGACTGGGTGAACTACTGCTTCGAGTTCCTCTCCGATACGTTCCGCCCGGTGCTGTGGGCCCTGCTGGGTGCCTCGCTGATCATCACCCTGCTGGTGCTGGCCGACACCTTCAACATGCAGGACTTCCGTGCGGACATGGCGGACCAGCCCAACGGCTACGTCCTGCTTCACGCCATGTGGCGCTCGGTGTTCTACTTCCTGCCGATCATGATCGGTGCCACCGCAGCCCGGAAGCTCGGCGCCAATGAGTGGGTCGGTGCCGCCATCCCGGCCGCCCTGCTGACCCCGGAGTTCCTGGAACTGGGCGAGGCAGGGGAGACGGTCGATGTCTTCGGCCTGCCACTGGTGCTCAACGACTACTCGTCCCAGGTCTTTCCGCCGCTGATCGCGGCGATCGGCCTGTTCTGGGTGGAGAAGGGGCTGAAGAAGCTCATCCCCAGTGCTGTGCAGATGGTCTTCGTCCCCTTCTTCTCACTGCTGATCATGATCCCGGCGACGGCTTTCCTGCTGGGGCCCTTCGGCATCGGCATCGGTAACGGAATCTCCGACTTCCTGCTGTGGCTCAACGGCATCTCACCGTTCATCCTGGCTATCATCGTGCCGATCATGTACCCGTTCCTGGTGCCGTTGGGTCTGCACTGGCCGCTGAACGCGATCATGGTGCAGAACCTCGCGACCCTCGGCTACGACTTCATCCAGGGGCCGATGGGTGCCTGGAACTTCGCCTGCTTCGGCGTTGTCGCCGGCGTGTTCTTCCTGTCCATCAGAGAGAAGAACAAGAGCATGCGTCAGGTGTCGCTGGGCGGTCTGATGGCCGGTCTGTTCGGCGGTATCTCAGAGCCATCGCTTTATGGTGTGCTGCTGCGATTCAAGAAGACCTACTTCCGCCTCCTGCCGGGCTGTGTCGTCGGTGGCGCGATCATCGGCTTCTTCGACGTGAAGGCGAACGCCTTCGTGTTCACCTCGCTGCTGACCTTCCCGGCGATGGACCCGTGGGGTGGCTACCTCATCGGCATCGGTGCGGCCTTCGCCACCTCGATGCTGCTGGTGCTCGTCTTCGACTACCGCGGCAAGGACGAGAAGGCCGAGGTTATGGCGCAACTCGAGGCGGAACGTGCCGAGGCCAATGCTGACGAGGACGCCCGGGTGGCTGCTGCCGGTACTACCGCCGGAGAAGCCGCCGGTGCCGTGGCCAGTGACAAGGCAGCCCTGCAACCGGGGGCGGTCACAGTGGTGACCTCTCCGGTGGTCGGTAAGGCCATTCCACTGTCGGACGTTCCGGATCCGGCGTTCGCTTCCGGGGCGCTCGGCAAGGGTGCTGGTATAGAGCCCACCGGGGACACGGTCGTGGCCCCGGCCGATGCCACCGTGCTGACGGTGCAGAAGACCGGTCATGCTGTCGGTCTGCGCCTGGACAGCGGCATTGAACTGCTCATCCACATCGGTATCGACACCGTGAAGATGGACGGTGACGGCTTCGAGGTCCTCGTCGAGCGCAAACAGAAGGTGGAGGCGGGAACCGAGTTGATTCGTTTCGACCGGAAGAAGATCGAGGCCGCAGGGTACTCGGCGGTGACCCCGGTCGTGGTCGTCAATACCCGGAAGTTCGCCGAGGTAGAGGGGATCCCTGCCCCGATTGCCGCCGTCGGCGATGATCTCATCACGGTTACTGCGAAACCCGCGGAGACTCCGGATGCCGCAGCGACCGCAGCCACCGGGTAATCAGCGTTGAGTAGCCACACTGTCCGGTGACAGGTCGAGCCTGCGCAGCAATTGTGCGTTCAGGGCGACGACCACCGTGGAGGCGGACATCAGCACCGCCCCCACGCTCATCGGCAGGATGACACCGACCGGGGCGAGGATACCCGCCGCCAAGGGAACGGACACCAGATTGTAGCCCGCGGCCCACCACAGGTTCTGCGTCATCTTCCGGTAGGTCGCCCGGGACAGTTCGATCACCGAGAGCACGGCGCGCGGATCGGAGCTTGCGAGGATCACCCCGGCCGATCCGATCGCCACGTCCGTGCCGGCACCGATGGCGATGCCGACGTCCGACTGGGCCAGCGCCGGGGCATCGTTGACCCCGTCGCCGACCATGGCGACACGACGTCCGGCGTCCTGCAGTTCAGACACCTTCGCTGCCTTGTCCTCCGGGCGGACCCCAGCAAAGACCCGGTCGATGCCGAGCTCCTCCGCGACTGTCTCCGCGACTGCCGGGGCATCCCCGGTGATCATCATGACCTGGACATCGCGGGCGTGCAGCGCATCGACGGCATCCCGGGATTCAGGACGCACCGCGTCGGCGAGTCGGAGCGCACCGATGACGACACCGTCCGCGAGGACGTGGAGGATGATCGCGCCCTGCTCCCGCCACGAGTCAGCGACGGGCAGCTCGTGGACGTCGTGCTGCTCCAACAGGTATGGTCCACCGACTTCGATGGTCGTCCCGTCGACCTCGGCCTTCACGCCGACAGCAGGGGAGGAGGAGAAGTTCGAGGACGTCAGCACATCCAGCTCCCGGTCCGCTGCGGCTTTGACGATGGCACGGGCAAGTGGGTGCTCACTGTCGGATTCCGCGGCTGCTGCGAGTGCGAGGATCTCGTCCTTGCCGACGTCTCCGTTCGGCTCGATGGCGGTGACCGTAGGTTCACCCTTGGTGAGCGTTCCCGTCTTGTCGAAAACGACGGTGTCCACGGTGCGCATGGACTCCAGGGCCAGACGGTCCTTGACCAGCACACCCGCGCGGGCGGCGCGTTCGGTGGCGATCGATACGACGAGGGGGATCGCCAGCCCGAGGGCATGGGGGCAGGCGATGACCAGGACGGTGATGGTGCGGACAACGGCGTCCTCGGGCACGCCGACCAGCGTCCACACCACCGCGGTGATGAGCGCTGCGCCGAGTGCGAACCAGAACAGCCAGGCTGCGGCGGTATCGGCGATGCGCTGGGCGCGGGACGAGGAATTCTGGGCGTCCGACACCAGCTTCTGGATACCCGCGAGCGCGGTGTCGTCGCCGACGGCGGTGATCCGCACCCGTACCCCGGAATCGGTGGCGATGGTGCCGGCGACGACATGGTCATCGACGTCGCGGTGCACGGTGCGGGATTCGCCGGTGACCATCGATTCATCCATCGAGGCCGAGCCGTCGACGATGGTGCCGTCGGCGGGGATCGTGGCACCCGGACGGACCAGGACGATATCCTCCAACTCAAGCTCCGCGGGGGAGACCGTCACAGTGGTCTCCCCGGTGACCTTTACGGCTTCATCCGGGAGGAGGGCGGCCAGTGAATCGAGAGCGGAGGAGGTCTGGGCCAGGGAACGCATCTCGATCCAGTGACCCAGGAGCATGATCACGACCAGCAGGGCGAGCTCCCACCAGAAGTCGAGTTCGTGACTGAGAATGCCCAGGCTCGCACCCCAGGAGGAGATGAAGGCCACGGTGATGGCCATGCCGATGAGCAGCATCATCCCCGGCTTCCGGTCGCGGATCTCATCGACCGCGCCGGTGAGGAATGGCCGGCCGCCCCAGAGATACATGACGGTGCCGAGGGCCGGGGAGATCCACCCGATGACCTCGGTATCCGGCAGTTCGTAGCCGATGAGCTCGGCGAACATGTCATTGAAGACGACTACCGGGACGGCGATGACGAGCATGATCCAGAACAGGCGCCGGAACTGGGCGACATGGCCGGCGTGACCGCCGTGACCTGCGTGACCTGTGTGATCCTTATGTCCACCGTGGTCGTCGTGACCCGTGTGATTCTGATGGCCACCGTGATCCATGTGGTCATGGTTCATGTGATCGTGGTCCATATGCTCGTGGCCGGCGTGCGTGTCGTGCTCCATAATCCTGTTCTACCTTCCTTCTCCCGCGACTACTCGGCGGGGGAGATCTCGCTTTCCACGACCCACTTGTGGTTGATCATGGTCATTCCGTCCATCTCGACATCCACCATGTACACCGTCTCCTCCGTGGAGCTGTCGATCGTGGCCTCGGCGCCGTCCATGCCGGCCATGTGTTCAGCGTTGATGGTGGCGGTGTCGCCGTCGGAAAGGCGGTCCTCGCCGACTCCGTCGAGTTCCTCCTGGACCACCCACTTGTGGTCCTCCACCCGGGCGCTGCCATCGGTCGGGTCGTAGCTGACCGAGTAGGTGTAGGTGTCGAAGGCGCCGGTGATTGTCGCGGTCGCGCCGTCCATACCGGGCATGTGGTCAGCGGACAGGACAACCTCCGTGCCCACCGGGAACTCCGGGTCGGATACTTCGGTAATGCCCTCGGGTGGCGGACCGCCGTCGGCCGGATGGTCCATGTCCCCGTGGTCCCCGTGGTCCCCGGTCGTCTCGTGTGCCCCGTGGTCCTCGTGTGAGGTGTCGGAATCCTCGTCCGAGGAGCAGGCGGTGAGGGTGAGAGTGCTGGCGATGGCCCCTGCGGCCAGGGCGCCGAAGAGTCGCTTGCGCATGGTGGTGTCCTTTCCGGTGTCGCGTATCTGTATACCCCCTCGGAGTATACCGACGTGCGCTGGGTGCCACCCCTGATCGAGGGGGGGCACAGCGCGGGAGGTTTCGGTTCCGGGGGGTGCAAGAGGAGCAAAAAACCACGACCCAGAACCGAAAACTCGTTGACTCGTCCATCCCGCACATACAGCAACCCCGCTGGTCACCTCGAGTTACTCAAGTGACCAGCGGGGTTGTTACGCAGCGTCGCTGTGCGACAAGCTACGCGGCATCGTTAAGCGAGGCCCCGTGCGGCGATGCCTACATCGGCGACACCTCGGCGATGGCGTGCAGTGTCTCCAGCTTGGAGGCCTTGCGCAGCTGCACCGACCAGGTGCCGGACTGGCTACCGGCGTTGTCCGGGGTCTGTGCAGAGAAGAAGGCGACCTTCGTCGGCAGCACGACCGGCTTGGCGAACTCGACGGCGAAGCGTCCGGCGGCAGGGAGGTGGCCCTCCAGGTTGCCGAGGATCTTCGCTGCCGACCACATGCCGTGGGCGATGGTCGCCGGGAAACCGAAGGCCTTCGCGCCCAGGCCGGACACGTGGATCGGGTTCTTGTCGCCTGAGGCGTCTGCGTAGGCCTTGATGACCGATTGGTCGGCGGACCAGGTGGCCGTCGGGGTCGGGTCCGCGGGGATCTCCGGACGCTCGAAGAGGTTGCCGGTGTCCTCCTCACGCTCGGCGACGGTGGCGTCGGCCGAGGAGGACAGCTTGGCGCCCTTGGCGAGGAAGCCGGAGGTCTGGGTCCACACCGGGGCGTCGGACGCAGTGTCCTCTCCGTCCCCACCATCGACGAAGATCTCGGTGACCATGTCGATCAGCAGGCCCTTGCGGTGCTTGCGCAGGTTCGTCGCGTGGGTGCGGATCCGCAGCTCATCGTCGACGGTCAGCGGGCGGGTCTGCTCGATGACGTTGGTCAGGTGCACCGCGCCGACGGCGTTGAAGGGGAAGTCCGGGGTGGACATCACCTTCATGGCCAGCGGGAAGGACAGGACGTACGGGTAGGTGTACGGCAGCTCGTTGCCCAGCCGCTGGTCCGTGGCGGCGGTGAAGGCCGCGAGGTGGGCGATGTCGACCTTCACACCCGAGACCTCGAAACCGGTGGCCGGATCGGTCTTCGCCGAACGCTTCGCACCGATCACCGGGGCCAGGTCCTTCGCGGCACCCTTGTACTCGGTCATCAGATCCGGGATGGAGGAGAGTTCCTTGTAGGTGACAGTCATGGTGGACTCCTTCTGGTCAGGTGCGAGGCTTAGGCGCCCAGCAGGTTCTGGCCGCAGACGCGGACGGTGTTGCCGGTGACGGCATTGGAGGCGTTGCCGGCGAAGAAGGCGATGGTCTCGGCGACGTCGACGGTCTGGCCACCCTGTGCCAGGGAGTTCAGGCGACGACCGACCTCACGGGTACCGAACGGCATCGCGTCGGTCATCGCGGTCTCGATGAAGCCGGGGGCCACGGCGTTGACGGTGATGCCCTTGTCAGCCAGCTCGACGGACAGGGAGTCGACCAGGCCCACGACGCCGGCCTTGGTGGTGGCGTAGTTGGTCTGGCCACGGTTACCGGAGATACCGGCCATCGAGGACACACCCACCACGCGACCGCCGTCGGCGAGGCCACCGTTGGCCAGCAGGGCCTCGGTGATACGCACCGGGGCGACGAGGTTGATGTTCTGGACCATGTTCCAGCGGCCCTCGTCCATGTTGGCGAGCAGCTTGTCGCGGGTGACACCGGCGTTGTGGACGATGATGTCGATCTGGCCGCCGTGGCGCTGCTCGGCGTGCTCCTTGATCTTGTCGGCAGCGTCAGCGGCGGTGACGTCCAGCGGCAGGGCGGAACCCTTGACCTTGTTGGCGGTGTCGGCGAGGCCCTCACCAGCGGCGGGGATGTCGACGCAGACGACCTTCGCACCGTCACGGGCCAGCACCTCGGCGATGGTGGCGCCGATGCCACGGGCGGCACCGGTGACCACGGCGATCTTGCCGGCCAGCGGCTCGTCCCAGGACTCCGGGGCGTCCGAGGTGCCGGCGGTGACGCGGATGACCTGGGCGTCGACGAAGGCGGACTTGCCGGACAGCAGGAAGCGCAGCGTGGACTCGGTGCCGGAGAGGTCCTCCCCGATTTCGGGGGCGACGTAGACCAGCTGGGCGGTCGCGCCGCGACGCAGCTCCTTGGCGATGGAGCGGGTGAAGCCCTCCAGGGAACGCTGGACGATGTGCTCGTCGCGGTCCTCCACCAGTTCGGGGGTGGTGCCGATGACGATGATGCGGGCGGAGGGCAGCAGCTTGCGCATCTGCGGGTTGAAGAAGTCGTAGAGCTGGTGCAGGTCCTCGGGCCTGGTGATGCCGGTGGCATCGAAGACCAGGGCGGCGCGCTTGGCGTCGGTACCAGCATCGATGAACTGGTAGTCACCGGTCAGCAGCGGCTCGATGCCGGCGGCGACGCGGCCGGCGCCACCCAGGACGACCGGGCCGTCCAGGGCGGGCTCGCCCTTCTTGTAGCGGCGCAGCTTCTCACCCTGCGGAACACCGAGCTTGCCTGCCAGGCCGGAGTTGACGACCTGGTCGAGCAGGCCCTTGTTGGAAGACAATGTAGTGATCTCCTTGTGTCGTGGATGTGTCGTAGATCCGTTATTCGAAAGCGTACCCTGCGGCCGCTCGAACAATGTATGTTCTCATTCGTACCCTAGTGTGTGACGCGGTACCATGTCAGGTAAAACCGTGACGCGGACTACATAACCGGCATCGCGGTCCCCGAACACACGACAACGACGATGGAGATACATCCCGCCATGACTTCCACCCCGCGCAAGGTCGCCATCCTCGGCGGCAACCGCACCCCCTTCGCCCGCTCGAACAAGGAGTTCTCGAGCGCCTCGAACCAGGACATGCTGACCGCCGTCATCGACGGTCTCGTGGCCCGCTTCGGACTGCAGGACGAGCAGCTCGGCCTGGTCGTCGCCGGCGCCGTGCTCAAACACGCCCGTGACTTCAACATGACCCGCGAGGTCGTCCTCGGCTCCGCGCTGGACTCCCAGACCCCGGCCTTCGACCTGCAGCAGGCCTGCGGCACCGGCCTGGCTGCCGCCGTACAGGTCGCCGACGCGATCGCCCTGGGCCGCATCGACTCCGGCATCGCCGGCGGTACCGACACCACCTCGGACGCCCCGTTGGCCGTCAACGACGAGCTGCGCAAGACCCTGATCAAGGTCAACAACGCCAAGTCCACCGGTGAGATGGTCAAGCTGCTGGGCACCGTCCGTCCGTCCCAGATCGCCCCGGAGCAGCCGCAGAACGGTGAGCCCCGCACCGGGCTGTCCATGGGTGACCACGCCGCCATCACCGCCCGTGAGCTCGGCGTCTCCCGTGAGGACCAGGACCAGCTGGCCGTCGAGTCCCACCAGAAGCTGGCCGCCGCCTACGACGCCGGCTTCTTCGATGACCTGGTCACCCCGTTCCTCGGCGTGCAGCGCGACACCAACCTGCGCCCGGACTCGAACGTGGAGAAGCTGTCCACCCTCAAGCCTGTCTTCGGCAAGAAGGACGCCGCCGCCCACGGCACCCAGGCCACCATGACCGCCGGTAACTCCACCCCGCTGACCGATGGTGCGTCCGCCGTGCTGCTGGGCACCGAGGAGTGGGCCGCCGAGCACAACCTCCCGGTCCGTGCCTACCTGGTCGACTCCGAGACCGCCTCGGTCGACTTCCTGCACGGCCACGACGGCCTGACCCCGGACGGCCTGCTGATGTCCCCGACCTACGCTGTCCCGCGTCTGCTGGAGCGTAACGGGCTGACCCTGCAGGACTTCGACTTCTACGAGATCCACGAGGCCTTCGCTTCCCAGACCCTGGCCACCCTGCAGGCCTGGGAGTCCGAGGAGTACTGCCGCGAGCGTCTCGGCCTGGATGCCCCGCTGGGCTCCATCGACCGCGCGAAGCTGAACGTCAAGGGTTCCTCCCTGGCCGCCGGCCACCCCTTCGCCGCCACCGGTGGACGTATCCTCGCCACCGCCGCGAAGACCCTCGAGGAGAACGGCGGCGGCCGTACCCTGATCTCCATCTGCGCTGCAGGTGGCCTGGGCATCACCGCCATCGTCGAGCGCTAGTCGAGCGCTAGTCCGGCTTCACGAACGACCCCACGGGGAGGAAACGCACTGTTTCCCCGTGGGGTCGTTGTCGTCGGAGGGCCGCTGGACGGTTATCCGAGCACCGCGTCCAGGTCGGTGCGGAGCATGGCGGTGTTGTAGCCAGACCAGGTGGTCGCGACGAAATAGAGCTTCCCATCGTCCTCGGGCGCCTGGTGCGGCAGCATGAACGCGCCGTAGGCGTCGGGTACCTGCAGCTTCGAGATCACCGTACGCTTCGGTCCCCAGGGGCCGGTGGGGTAGGCGGACTCGCGCAGGACGATCCCCTCCGTGGATTCGTACATCGCGAGCCAGCTGCCGCGGTGTTCGTTGTACTGCACGGACAGTTCTGACACCCGTCCGTCGATGACGACGGCCGCCTGCGACGGGGCATCGGTCCAGGAGGCGCCGTCCCAGTATCCGGCCTTCGACCAGTCGGGGAAGTTCTCCGGGGTGAAGCGGGCCAGACGCGCAGATCCGTCGCGGCCATTGGGGGTCCCGTAGACGTAGACATGATCGTCCGCCTGTGACGCCGGGTTCTTCGCCATGGCGGTCATCTGGAAGTTCTGGTCGCCAGAGCGGTGTGCGGGAAGCTGGGGCAGCCGGGGGTCTGTCGAGGGTGAGCTGTTCGTGCGGGTGGATTCGTCGACGGGGGTGAAGGTGCGGCCACCGTCCTCTGAGACCACGGTCTGGGCGTAGTTCGTGGTCCACTGACCTGCCTGTCCCCAGGACCGTACGGACATGAAGTCGACGTACTGGTGCCCACCGACCTCGATACCGGAGGTCGGGATCTTCGTGTGCTCCACGCCGGGTACCTTCAGCGAACGGGGGAGGAACTCACCGGATGTCTGCCCGTTAGCGGTGCCGTCGATGAGGAGTCCGTCGGTGGGGTCGGTGTCCCGTGAGCTGAACAGCGCATTGGAGTGCCAGCCATTGCTGCTGGTCTCACAGGTGAAGCTGTCGCCGAAGGCGATCAGGGTAGTTCCGTTTCCGGCATCCCACATGAAGCCGAGATCGGTCGAGGCCAGGCCGAGTGCCGCTGTGTTGTCGGGGCTGTTCGGGCCGGTCACCATGTACATCGACTCGGTCGGTCCGGACAGTGAAGGCAGGTCGAAGGGGGTCCCATTGGACCAGGACGGTCCCACAGACCCGAGCGCCTGGGAGCTTCCGGAGGTGGAGGACCCCGGTAGTGACCCGGTTCCGGAACTCAACAGGGCGGCGGCGCGGTCGATCTGGCCGGGCGGGTAGCTGTCGCACGGGGCGGCGTGGGCGGTGCCGGGGCCGTGGCCGGCCACGGTCAGTACCGTACCGAGGACGGCGGCGGCGAGTACTGATGCGGTGACACTGCGCGCAGGGATGGGGTTCAAGGGGGACTCCTCATGTGAAGTGTTGTCGATATCAGTATAGTTCAACCGCATGAACACAACCCGGTACGGTATCGCGGCCATGCTGACGGCCGGTGCGCTGCTCGCACCAGCCGCCCTGGCAGATGCGGCAGAGGACACAGCTACTGCCGACACCACTGAAACGGTCCCCGATCTTCCGGAGCTGCAGGGGGTGGACGGCTCCGCCGGAAGCCTGCTGAACAACAATCTCGGCACGGGTGACCAGTTGTTCTGTGCCGAACTGGGTGCACAGCTTGCAGAGCTGTCGGAACAGTGGAACATGCACCGCATCGCCCATGAGGTCGCTGTGGGCGACGGGGATGACGCAGCGGCCGCCGCCGCGCGTGCGGCAGCGAACACGGTGCGGTTGGTGTTCACCAACGCCAACGCGGCTAACCTGCAGTGCCTCACTGCCGCACATGCTGCCCTGACCTCGTCACCGTCCGGATCCTTTGCTGCATAGCCCCTGACCGCACCGTCCGACTAGTCTGGGGGCCATGCGCATTATCGGTCTGACAGGTGGAATCGGTTCCGGCAAGACAACGGTGGCCGAGCGGCTGCGGCAGAAGGGGGCGTTCGTCGTGGACGCCGACAAGGTCGCCCGTGAGGTCGTGGAGCCCGGCCAGCCGGCACTGGCTGAACTCGCCGAGGCCTTCGACGGGGTGATCACCGCCGAGGGCGTCCTCGACCGTGCGGAACTTGCCCGGCAGGCCTTCGCCACCCCGGAAGCCACCCAGCAGCTCAACAACATCACCCACCCGCGGATCCGGGAACGCACCGACGAACTCTTCGCCACCGCCCGTGAGGAGGGACGCGAGGTCGTCGTCTACGACATGCCTCTGCTCATCGAGAACGGGGAGACCGAGACTGTCGACACCGTGCTGGTCGTCGACACCCCCGACGAGACCCGCGTGAGCCGTCTC
This sequence comes from Candidatus Corynebacterium faecigallinarum, assembly GCF_052264515.1. NCBI lineage: Bacteria > Bacillati > Actinomycetota > Actinomycetes > Mycobacteriales > Corynebacteriaceae > Corynebacterium > Candidatus Corynebacterium faecigallinarum. Next base: position 2,326 of record NZ_JBQQOC010000019.1, on the reverse strand, counting down.
GTCGATTCCCGTGGACTGGACGAGGACGACGCCCGCCGTCGCATCGCCGCCCAGATCGACCGTGACACCCGCCTCGCCGCCGCAGATGTGGTGCTGGACAACTCCGGCGACGTCGAGGCACTCATCGACCAGGTCGACCGCTTCTGGGAGCAGGTGCAGGCGTAATGGCCTTCGCCGCAGAACATCCCGTCCTCTCCGAGTCCGAGTTTCGCCCGGTCGGCGAGGTCGAGCGCTCCGATGACCGCTTCGAGGTCGTCAGTGACTATGAACCAGCCGGTGACCAACCAGCGGCGATCAAGGAGCTCGACGAACGCCTCAACCGGGGTGAGCGCGACATCGTCCTGATGGGTGCCACCGGTACAGGTAAGTCGGCCACCGCCGCCTGGCTGATCGAGCAGCAGCAGCGTCCCACCCTGGTCATGGCCCCGAACAAGACGCTGGCCGCCCAGCTCGCCAATGAGCTGCGCAGCCTGCTGCCGAACAACGCCGTCGAGTACTTCGTCAGCTACTACGACTACTACCAGCCCGAGGCGTACATCGCGCAGACGGACACCTACATCGAGAAGGACTCCTCGATCAACGACGACGTGGAGCGCCTGCGCCACTCCGCGACGTCCAACCTGCTGTCCCGGCGGGATGTGGTGGTCGTGTCCTCGGTGTCCTGTATCTACGGCCTGGGTACCCCGCAGTCCTACCTCGACCGGTCGGTGGTGCTGAAGGTCGGGGAAGAGGTCGAACGCGACCGTTTCCTGCGGCTGCTCGTCGACATCCAGTACGACCGCAACGACGTCTCCTTCACCCGTGGTGCCTTCCGCGTCAAGGGGGACGTTGTCGACATCATCCCCGCCTACGAGGAACTGGCGGTGCGCGTCGAGTTCTTCGGCGACGAGATCGACAGTCTCTTCTACATCCACCCGCTGACCGGGGACGTCCTGCGCGAGGTCGAGGAGATCCGGATCTTCCCGGCCACCCACTACGTCGCCGGTCCGGAGCGCATGGAGAAGGCGATGGACGACATTCGCGAGGAGCTGGAGCACCGCGTCGCCGACCTGGAGAACCGCGGCAAGCTGCTGGAGGCCCAGCGGCTGCGGATGCGCACCGAGTACGACCTGGAGATGATCCAGCAGGTCGGCTACTGCTCCGGTATCGAGAACTACTCCCGCCACGTCGACCAGCGTGAAGCCGGCTCCGCTCCGGCCACCCTGATCGACTACTTCCCGGACGACTACCTGACGATCATCGACGAGTCTCACGTGACCGTCCCGCAGATCGGCGGCATGTTCGAGGGCGACATGTCCCGCAAGCGTAACCTGGTCGACTTCGGATTCCGGCTGCCCAGCGCTCTGGACAACCGACCGCTGACCTGGGAGGAGTTCGACGACCGCAAGGGTCAGGCGGTGTACATGTCCGCCACCCCCGGCGACTACGAGATGGCCGCGGCCGGCGGCGAGTTCGTGGAGCAGGTGATCCGCCCCACCGGGCTGGTCGACCCGCAGGTCGAGGTGCGTCCCACCGAGGGGCAGATCGACGACCTCATCGAGCAGATCCGGCAGCGGGTCGAGAAGCAGGAGCGTGTGCTGGTCACCACGCTCACCAAACGGATGGCCGAGGATCTCACCGACTACCTGCTGGAGCACGGGGTGCGGGTGCGCTACATGCACTCCGACATCGACACGTTGAAGCGTGTGGAACTACTGCGCCAGTTGCGCCTGGGCGAGTATGACGTACTCGTCGGCATCAACCTGCTGCGTGAGGGCCTCGATCTGCCCGAGGTGTCGCTGGTGGCGATCCTCGACGCGGACAAGGAGGGCTTCCTGCGCTCGGAGCGTTCGCTGGTGCAGACCATCGGACGTGCCGCCCGAAACGTCTCCGGCGAGGTGATCATGTACGCCGACAAGGTCACCGACTCGATGCAGTACGCCATCGACGAGACCGAGCGCCGCCGTGCCAAGCAGATCGCCTACAACGAGGAACACGGTATCGACCCGCAGCCGCTGCGGAAGGCCATCGCCGACATCCTCGACCAGGTCTACGAGAACCGCGCGGAGGGTGACAGTGCAGGGGGCGCTGGTGGAGAGGACGCTGCGGCCTCCGGCTTCGGCGCGGACGTCAACGTCGCCGAGGGTGCGTCCGGCGCGTCCGCGGTCACCGGACAGGACACCGGGGAGGTGGCGCGTCCGCAGCTGGAGAAGCTCATCGCCGACCTGACGTCCCAGATGCAGGACGCGGCCCGTGAGTTGAAGTTCGAGCTCGCCGGACGGCTCCGCGACGAGATCGCGGACCTGAAGAAGGAACTGCGAGGGATGATCGAGGCGGGCCTCTAGGT
>NZ_JBQQOC010000018.1:0-62490 GCF_052264515.1 Candidatus Corynebacterium faecigallinarum | reverse complement strand
CATTGGGTCAGTTTCACTTGTTTTAGGACCGTTCTCCCAGGTTTCATGAATTGAGACCCCAGAGACAGGTGACACACTGGGTGTCAGTGAACACACGGCAAGTACAAGGAGTGTTGAATGTCCGGAGACAGCCGGGACGGTCAGGGAAACAGCGGCGGCCCCTACGGGGGCTTCTGGGGGCGCGGTGCCCAGGATGAGGGCGCCGGCCAGACTGGTGCAGGTGCCGGTGGCCAGACTGGCGGCCAGGGCTCCGGGACGAACGGCGAGTACCAGGACGTCGAGTCCACCGCCGCTCAGCAGCGTCACTGGGAGGCCCTGTCCCAGCAGTACCCTGCCCAGCAGCATCCGGGACAGCCGACGTTCGGTCAGCAGAGTCCCGGCCAGCAGACGTTCGGACAACAGGACTTCGGTGGTCAGGCCCAGCCGCCCTATGGCCCGCCGCAGACCTCGAATGACCCGGCCGGTTCGAACGGGGCTGCCGGAGCGTCCGGCAAGCCTGGCAAGTCTGCGACCCGACGCTTCTCGACCCCGGCGGTCGCCGCACTGCTGCTCGCCGTCGGCGTCGGCTCGTCTGTGGTCACCACCCAGGTCATGAAGGACACCGGTACCGGGGTCTCCGGCACCGCAACCTCGTTCAACCAGCAGAACCAGGGCAGCAACGAGAACACCTCCACAGACTCCACCCCGGAGCAGGGAACCATCGAGGACGTCGCCAACAAGGTGCTGCCCAGTGTGGTCTCCATCCAGATGGCCACCCAGGAGGGTGGTGCCGAGGGCTCCGGCTCGATCATCAGTCCCGACGGGCTGATTCTGACCAACAACCACGTCGTCGCCGGCGCGGACGGTCGCGGCGCCCAGCTCAGCGTGACCACCAACGACGGCCGTCAGCTCGAGGCCGAGGTCGTGGCGACCGACCCACAGACCGACCTGGCCGTCATCAAGGCCAATGGTGCCGATGACCTTCAGCCGATCGAGGTCGGCGACTCCGAGTCCCTCGAGGTCGGGCAGACGGTCGTCGCCGTCGGCTCGCCGCTGGGACTGTCCTCCACGGTGACCACCGGCATCGTGTCGGCGAAGAACCGCCCGGTGCAGGCCGGTGGTGAGGACGGCGGCGAGGCCTCGCTGATCGACGCCATCCAGACCGATGCAGCCATCAACCCCGGCAACTCCGGCGGTGCGCTGGTGAACCTCGATGGGCAACTCGTCGGCATCCCCTCCGTCATCGCCACCCTCGGTGGTGGCATGGGTGGGGAGTCCGGCTCCATCGGCCTGGGCTTCGCCATCCCCTCGAGCCAGGCGGAGAAGACCTCCACGCAGCTCATCGAAGACGGCCGTGCCACCCACCCGGTGATCGGGGCCACCGTCAACACCCGGTCGACGTCGGTCGGAGGCGAGATCGTCGAGGTGACCGACGGAGGTCCGGCAGAGGAGGGCGGCCTCGAGGGCGGCGACGTGGTGACCAAGGTCGATGACCGGGTCGTCGACAGCGGTGAAGGCCTCATCGCCGCGATCCGTTCCCAGAGCGTCGGTGACAAGGTGACACTCACAGTCACTGACTCCGAGGGCGACAATGAGCGTGAGGTCGAGGTCACCCTCGACGAATCCGAATAACCCCCCCCCCGGAAACACCCTGCAACACAGTCAAACCGCCCCCGCACCTATACACGGGCCCCTGCGGCGGGATACCGTGGGAGACAATAATTTTTCCCACGGGAACCACCACCAGCGTCAGGAGCGCAGCTCAATGTCCCACGAATCCCTCGTCGACACCGACCGTGACCTCCGTAGTCTGATCACGGTGCCCGGCGCCGAGGACACCTCCGGTTCTCCCCAGGAACCCTTCGACCGTCTCGATGAGCTGGACGCCGCGATCACCGAGCCGGACGACGACGTCTTCCACACGCTCGACATGCAGGAGGACCGGCGCGAGGCCGGCAACCAGCGGCACAATCTCCTCCACGCGTTGGTTGTCATCGTCACCGACCGCAAGGACAGTGGCGACCAGTCCGGTGAGCTCGTCGCCGAGCTCCTCGCAGAGGAGGACTTCATGGTGGATGCGGTACTCACCGTCGATTCCGGACGCTCCGCGGTCCGCAAGGCCCTGGAGACCGCGGTCGTCGGTGGTGCTGACCTGGTGGTCACCGTCGGCGGCACCGGCGTCGGCCCGCGGGACAAGACCCCGGAGGCGACCAAGAGCGTGCTGGACAAGCGGATCCAGGGGCTCTCGCAGGCGCTGCGCTCCTCCGCGCTGGCCTGCAACGCCACCGACGGCGGTCTGTCCCGCGGCGTCGCCGGGGTCTCAGGTTCCACGGTGGTGGTCAACCTCGCCGCCTCGCGTGCGGCGATCCGGGACGGTATGGCCACCCTGGGCCCGCTGGTACGCCACGTCATCGCCGACCTCAATCGGGCCTGAATGTCCGGCCAGCTGGGACAGCCGGGTCGGCAGAGTCGGCAGAGTCGGCACAGTCAGCGGTCACACCGGCGCAAGAGCGGCGTGATCGGTCGACGTCCGGGCGACCCGGACGGCACAGGCAACACAGACAACCCCCGCCCGCAACGCGACGGGGAGTCGCGGCGGACGGGGGAAGCAGGGGACAGCGGGGTCGGGGGATTCGGCGAGGATTTCTGGCGGGACCAGCGCCCGCCCCACTGGGGCTGAGCCGGACCGGGAACTGGTTCCGGAACGAGTCCGGAACTAGTCTGCGGCGTGGCGTCCGGAGGAACCGGTGCCGTCGGTGCCAGCACCGGGGGCGTTGGGATCGACGGCGGTGGTGCCGGCAGTGTTCTGGGCGGCCAGCAGGTCGCGGATCTCCATCAGCAGATCGGTCTCGCTCAGCTCAACGGCCTCGGCCGGGTCGATGCCCTTGCGCTTGGCGGACATCTCGTTGAGCTTGTTCATCGGGGCCACGAGGATGAAGTACACCACGGCGGCGATGATGAGGAAGTTGATGGCGGCGGTGATGATCGCACCGAAGTCGATTGCGGTGCTGTCCATGTCGGAACGGATCTTCCAGACCAGTCCGTCGACCTCGGAGCCTCCGAAGGAGTTGATCAGCGGCTGGATCAGATGGTCGGAGATCGCGGTGACGATCGCGGTGAAGGCACCGCCGATGATGACCGCGATGGCCAGCTCCATCACGTTGCCGCGCATGATGAAGTCCTTGAAGCCCTTAAACAAGATTCTCTCCTGACGGTGGGGTGGAAGGCGTACTCTCCACCGTTGTGAAGGTGCCGTGTTGGGTGATGACGGTCGGGACCGCGATGTCCAGGTCGGTCCGTGGAACGGTGACCCGGAACTCTTCGTGGTCCACGATGGCCATAAGTATGCCATCTTTAGGCCGGAAAGTAGCAGATCTGTCGTAGAAACCACCGCCTTGACCCAGTCGAACCCCGTCCGCATCGACCGCCAGGGCTGGCACCACCAATGCCTCGACAGTGTCGAACAGGGACTCGGAGGGGACGTCCGTACCCGCGTCAGGCACGGGCTCCCGGATTCCGTAGCGACCGGGCCGGGTGAACTCTTCGCCCCGGTACCGTCGCCACGTCAAGGGGGCAGCGGTTTGTGCGACGACCGGTAACCACACCTCGTGGCCGGCCCCGGCCATCGCCGCCGGCAGCCCTGGGCCGCCGGGTTCCCCTGGCAGGCCGACGTAGACGGCCACCGGCCCGACGTCGGCCAGATGGGTGGTGAGGTGGGTGATGATCGCGGCGTCCCGGGCGTCCCGCTCGGCGGCGCCCACCGCGGACCGGGTGGCACGCAGTCGGGTGCGCAGCGACTGTTTCGCCGCGGCAACAGCGGGGTCGGGGTGCGCCGGGTGTTCCATGGCTCCGGAGTCTAGTCGTCGCCGTCACCCCCGGCCGGCGACTCGTGGCGGGTGTGGGGGTGTCGCCGCCCTGCTGCGCACCACCGGCGGTTGTATTATCCAGGTATGACATCCTCAGTAAACCCCTCTCCCGCCGCCTCTCCAGACGGTACCTCCGGTGACGTCACCAGTGGTGGGATCAGAACTGTCGTCGTCCCCGCGGCCGGCCTCGGGACACGGTTCCTGCCTGCCACGAAGACGGTCCCCAAGGAGCTCCTCCCGGTGGTCGACACCCCCGGTATCGAGCTGATCGCCTCCGAAGCCGCCCAGGCCGGAGCGTCCCGCCTTGCTGTCGTGACCTCACCGCGCAAGCAGGGCATCATGGAGTTCTTCGACCGCGACGAACTGCTCGAGGACACGCTTGAGTCGCGCGGCAAGACCGAGCAGCTCAACAAGGTGCGTGCGGTCAACGAGATGATCACCGCGGTGTCGGTGAACCAGGACCGCCCGCTGGGCCTCGGCCACGCCATCGGTTGTGCCGAGGGGGCACTCGACGACGACGAGGACAGCTTCGCCGTGCTGCTGCCGGATGACCTCGTGCTGCCCTTCGGCGTGATGAACGAGATGATCAAGGTCCGCCAGCGCTACGGCGGCACGGTCCTGTGCGGCTTCGAGGTGCCGGAGGACGAGGTCAGCAACTACGGTGTCTTCGACATCGCCGACCCCGGTGACGAGGATGCCGTCGACGATGACCGGGTGTGCACGGTCACCGGTATGGTCGAGAAGCCCGACGTGGAAGACGCACCGTCCACCATCGTCGCCACCGGCCGCTACCTGCTGGACCGTTCCATCTTCGATGCCCTGCGTCGGACGAAGCCCGGCAAGGGTGGTGAGATCCAGATCACCGACGCCATCGAGATCCTCATCGCCGAAGGTCACCCGGTGCACGTCTACATCCACAAGGGCGGACGCCACGACCTCGGCAACCCCGGCGGTTTCATCCGTGCCTGCGTCGATTTCGCGCTGGACAGTGAGACATACGGCCCCTCGTTGAAGCGGTGGCTGCAGAACCGGCTGGAGGAGTAGCGCTGCGTGACGCTGCCTGATTCTGCCTGATTCGGCCTGACTCGGCGGGAAAGCCCGCCGGACACGTCCGGCGGGCTTCCTCAGATCCGGCGGCGCCAGGCGGTAGGATTCTGGGACGTACTTGACCAGACCCCGACGGAGGACGGACCACCTTGAGAACTGTTGAGGAGCAGCTGGCGATGATCAGCGCCGCGGCAGTGACCCCCGAGCCGGTGCGCACCGCCATCTCCGAGGCACTGGGATTGCGCTGCGCCGAGCAGGTCGAAGCGCAGACCTCGGTGCCGGGCTTCGACCAGGCCGCCGTCGACGGCTATGCGGTGCGCTCGGTGGACGTCCGGCACGCCGGCAGCGGTGATCCCGAGGTTCCGTCGGCCCGGCTACCCGTCGTCGGTGACATCAGCGCTGGCTCGCACCGTCCGGTACGGCTTCAGCCGCGGCAGGCGGTGCGTGTCGAGGCGGGCGCGCCGCTGCCTACTCTCGCCGATGCCGTGGTGCCGCTGGACTGGGCCGAGGACGACGGACGTCGCACCGAGGCCCTGCGTCCGGTCTCCGCCGGTGGCTTCGTGCACCGCGCCGGCGCCGACGCCCAGCCAGGCGACGTGGTCGTCGAACAGGACGCCGTGATCGGCGCGGCCCAGGTGGGCTTGCTCGCCGCCATCGGACGTTCCAAGGTGCTGGTGTATCCGCGGCCGCGGATGACCGTCCTCTCCTTCGGCCCTGAGCTGGTCGACATTGACCGAGAGCCTGGGCTGGGGCAGGTCCACGACGTCAACTCCTACGCCCTGGCCGCCGCCGGTCGCGAGGCCGGTGCCGACGTCAACCGGCTGGGCATCCTCGCCGGTGAGGACCGGCGGATCCGCGACATCATCGAGGGCCAGCTCATCCGGTCGGAGATCCTGGTCATCGCCGGTGGCGTGGGCGGGGCCTCCAGCGACCGGCTGCGTGAGATCCTCTCCGAACTCGGTGACCTCGACACTTCGCGGGTGGCGATGCACCCCGGCTCCGTCCAGGGGTTCGGTGTCCTCGGTGCCGACCGGGTACCGACCTTCCTGGTGCCGAGCAACCCGAGTGCGGCCCTGGTGTCCTTCGAGGTGATGGTGCGTCCGCTGGTGCAGATCCTGCGTGGCCAGCGCCAGACCTCACGCCGGGTCGTCCAGGCCAGGACCATCGCCGGGATCGAGTCCGCCCCGGCCCGCCGTGGGTTCATCCGCGCGCAGCTGATGCGTGACCGGCAGACCCAGGAGTTCCTGGTCGACCCGCTGGGCGCGGCATCGCCGGGGGAACCGACCCACCTGCTGGGCAGCCACGGGCAGTCGAACTGCCTGATCATGGTGCCCGAGGACCACACGCACCTGGAGCCCGGCGAGGTCGTGGACGTGATGTTCCTGACCAACCGGTCCTAGGGGAGGACCGCCGCCATGCCGTCCGGACTGTCTTTCCTGTCTTCCCTGACCTCACTGCCGAGCCGGCACCCCGGCTGGCCGGCGAGGACCGCCACGGTGACCACCCATGCCGGCCGGGTGAGGCTGCGACCGCTGGGACGCCGCGACGGCACCCGGTGGGCGCAGTACCGCATCGCCGACGAACACCTGCTGCGTCCGGTCGAACCGACGGTGCCGGGGCCGTGGAGCGAATCACACACCAAGGCGGTCTGGCGTGCGAATGTCTCCGGCCTGTCCGCCCTCGCCAACGACGGTCAGGTCATGCCCTTCGCCATCGAGGTGGACGGTGAATTCGCCGGCCAGTTGACCCTGGGGAACATCCAGCACGGGGTGGTGTGCAGCTGCTGGATCGGCTACTGGGTGTACTCCGGGTACTCGGGGCAGGGGGTGGCCACCGCCGCCGTCGCCCTGGGGGTCGACCATGCCATGATCCACGGCGGGATACACCGGGTGGAGGCCACTGTCCTGGAGTCGAATGAGGCGTCCCGCCGTGTGCTGGCCAAGATCGGTTTCCGCGAGGAGGGGCGACTCGTGCGCAACCTGCACATCAACGGGCAGTGGCGCGACCACCTGCTGGTCGGGTTGACCACCGAGGAGGTCCCCGGCGGGGTGGTCTCCCTGCTGGGACGGGACCGTCGGCCGGGTGCCTGATCCTCGGAGCCTGTTTCTCGGGGCCTGTTTCTCGGAGTCTGTACTTTGGGACGCGAGTGACGGACGTGATTTTTCCCCCGGCGCGCCTGCGCGCTCGACCGGACGCTGACACGTAGGGTCGGTGACACTGTCCCACCCCTCGTCGGGTCCGCGCCGGTGTAAAGGAAGGGTTGCCCGTGACCGGTTCCATCAGCTCCCTGATTCTGATCGCAGTTGTCTGGCTCCTGCTGCTGGCTCCGTTGTTCCTGCGCAACCAGTCGCCGGTGCGTCGGACCTCGCCAGCGTTGTCCGAGACCCGTGTCCTGCATGCCGGGGGAGACGACATCGAACGCCACCGGAAGCGTCCCCTTCCGGCGGAGAGTCTCTATCACGCCGACGTCGACGACGAGATCGAGCTGGTGGACGCCGAGCCGGTGGATGTCGTCGTCGATGACGACAGTGGCCGCCCCAGGATGCTCTCCCGCCTGGTGCGCCGCCGGCGTCACGACCGGAGCGATGAGGTCGCCGAGGAACTGGTGACGGTGCCGGGCATCGTTGACGGCGAGATCGTGGACTACCGTCCGCTGGACGAGGAGGATACCGGCGAGTTCGAGCCGGTCATTGCCGATCAGGGCAACCAGGCCGCCCGTGCTGGCCGTGCTGGCCGTGCTCATCGGGTCGAGATGTCGGCCGCGATGGAGGACGCACCGGCCGAGGACACCGTCTTCACCGCGGTCGCCGAGGATGCTGACGCGGACAACGCGGATGCAGAGGCTGACTACACGGACGCCGACTACACCGACACCGACGCTGACGACACTGTCTACTCCGACAGTGAGGATGTCGACGCAGAACCAGACACCGACCCAGGCGCCGATGTGGCAGCCGTGCTGGCTGCGGTGCCGGATGTGGAAGACGACTACGAGGTCGTCAGCGACGTGCCGGAGGCCTATATCCGCGGTGGCGACATCGTGGTTTCTGCATCTTCTGCGCCCTCAGCTGTGTCTGGCGGAAACGATGCAGACAGTGCGTCCGACACCCCCGGGAACCAGGACTCCGACGCTCGCGGGGAGAACTCCGAGGAGGAGCTGGACTACGCCGCGACCCGACGGGGCCGTGGCTTCTACGACCCGGTGGCCTCCCAACATCTCGCGGAGATGCGGCAGACCCGACGCAAGCGGGTGCTGTCAGTGCTCACGGCACTGTGTGTCGTCGCCGTGGTGTCGGCGGTCGTGCTCGGCGGGTGGATGTGGCTGGCCGTGGGCGCCACCGTCTCGCTCACCGGCGCCTACCTCTACTTCCTGCGTCGCCAGGTTGTCGAGGAAGCCCGGCTGCACCAGCGCCGGATGGCCCGTATGCGCCGCGCCCGCCAGGGTGTGCGCAGCACCGATGACCGTGAGCTGGGCGTGCCCGATCGGCTGATCCGTCCTGGCGCGGTTGTGCTCGAGACTGACGACGTCGACCCGACCTTCGTCAACCTCGATGAGATGGACTTCATGGGTGCCGCCGATGGCGGGTACGACGGGCACGGCGGACACGACGGGCACGACGGGTACGGCGACGCTGGGCTCGGCCCCCGCGGCCACATCCGCGCGGTGTGATCCCCGCGTACCCCCGGAAGGTAGTCTGACAGCACCATGAACAATCCTGCCGTGCGTGATGCCGCCCTGCTGCTGCTCCGTGTCGCCCTGGGGGTCGTCTTCATCGCGCATGGTTGGGACAAGGTGTTCCAGACTGGTGCGGACGAGACCGCGGCGATGTGGGAACAGATGAACATCCCCCAGGCCACCCTGTCGGTGTGGGTGGTCTCTGTCGTCGAGATGCTCGGCGGTGCCCTGCTGATCCTCGGCATGCTCACCCCGGCGGCCGCGGGTGTGCTGGCCCTGGACATGGTGGCCGCCTTCTACTTCGTGCACCTGGGGGAGGGGATCTTCGTCACAGACGGTGGCGCCGAACTGGTCCTCGTGCTTTTCGCCGCCTGCGTGGTCCTGGTGGTCTTCGGTGCCGGACGCGCCAGCCTCGACAAGGCGCTGTCCCGGTTCGGATGAGGGGGGTAGCCGCTAAAAGATGACCTCCACCGATATCCACCAACAGGTCCGTGCCGCACTCTCGGCGCGGCTCGACGGGGAACCCGGGCCGGCAGGGCTGGGGGACGACACCGTCGACGCCCACCTGGCGGCCTGCGAGCCGTGCCAGCAGTGGTTCGCCGACGCCAGTGACCTGAACCGTCGGCTGCGCATGTCACTGGCCCCGGAGACCCCGCCCGCGCCCACCGACCCCGGTGCCCTGGCCGAGCACATGGCGCAGATCGCCGACGACACCCCACAGTTGTCGCACCGGCTGCGGAACCGGGGCCTTCCGCTGGTCATCGCCCGGCTGGTTCTGCTGGCCTGTGCGGTGGGGTATGTGGTCTGGGCGGTGCTGCTGCTCGTCGGGGTCACCGGTCCCGGTGCCGAATTCATCGGCGGTAGCGACGGTGGTGGTGGCGATGGTGGTGCCGGTGGCGCCGGTGGTGCGGTCGGCAACTCCTCGGATCCCGACTACGCCCGACTGGTGGTGGACGCCGCGGCGGTACGTTTCGCACTGGCGGCGGGACTGCTGTGGGGGGCGTTACGTCCGGCGGCGGGCCCCGGTCTGCTGCCGGTGTTCGTGGCACTGTGGGGCTTCACCGCCGGTTTCGCCACCCGCGACGTGGTCCTGGGGGTGATGGACGGTGCGGTGGACGTCGCCCAGATCCTCGGCCTGCTGCTGCACCTGGCGTCCTGCGCCGCGCTGGTCAGCGTGTGGCTGGCCCGGCACCATGCCGTCGCCCCGCTGCGTCAGTCATTGCGCATGCTGTCGGCACGTCCCGTCGGATACAGTCCCAATGACGTGGAACGGCACTCGTCCTGGCGCCCCGGCGACCGGCCGGACTGACCGACTGGTTCTGCCGGATCAGGTCCAGCCCGGCAGCCACATCCGCCAGCTCCACTGTGTCGGGCTCAGTGGGATGCCGGTGAAGACCGGCAGGAAGAACAGGAACATCGCCACGACCAGCACCAGGTAGATGACCACCACCAGCTGGCCGGTGCGTCCCAGCACCATAGCCTTGACCGGTGACACCTGCGAATCAGGGGCACGGGCGTCCCGACGGATCGCCAGATCCGAGACCTGTCCCAGCACCAGGGCGATCCCGATGATGAGGAAGGGTGCCAGTGCGGTGGCGTAGAAGAGGTACATCTGGCGGTCGGTGTTGATCAGCCACGGCAGGAATCCGGCGAGGTAACCCAGCACCGGGACGAGCCAGACCATCTCCCGGTGGCGCAGCATCCGCCACAGTCCCCACAGCAGCACCGGGACGGTGAGGAACCAGATCACCGGGGTGCCGACCAGCAGCACCACTTCCTTGGACCCGTCGTCGCCGGTGGTGGAGTGGTACAGCAACGCCCGGGTGCTGGCCAGCCAGTCCCAGGGCTTGGACTCCCACGGGTGGACGTGGTCGTTGGAGTTCGTCAGTTCGGAATGAAAACCCAGGACCGATACGTGGTAGTAGATGAAGTTCTGTACGGACTCCGGCAGGAAGCCCAGGCCCCAGCCGGCGATCCGCTCGTTGCCCGACTCCAGCTCGTGGCGGAACACCCCGGTCTCCGAGGCGAACCACGACCGGAAGGACAGCAGGTATACCCCGACCGGCACCAGCACCACCGAGGCGAAGGCGGGCAGACAGTCGTGGACCAGGGTGCCGCGGAAGGGACGCTGCACCCCGAAGCGGCGCCGTCGCCACCAGTCCACGCCGACGATGGTCAGGCCGATGAAGGCCATGTAGTACAGCCCGGACCATTTCACCGCCAGGGCACATCCCAGGGCGACCCCGGCGGCGAACCGCCACCACCGGAAACCCAGCCGAGGACCCGGCGGGAAGTCGCCGATACGGTGCTCGGCGGCGACGAGGATGAACCGGTCCTCCAACTGCCGGTGGTCGTGCAGCAGCAGGTACACCGCCAGCAGGGTAAAGAAGACCTGCATGTGGTCGAGCATCGCCGAGCGCCCGGTGACGAAGAGGATCCCGTCGCACAGGGCGATGATCCCGGCGGCGAAGCCGATCCAGTCGGAGTTGCTCAGCCGACGGGCGCAGGCGGCGATGAGTAGGATGACCCCGACGGCGAGGAGCGCGGTGACGATACGCCAGCCCCAGGGGTTGTTGCCGAAGACCGCGATCCCGATCGCCTCGAGGTGCTTGGCCAGGGGAGGGTGGACGACCAGGCCGAAGCCTGGGTTGTCCTCGATCCCTCCGATCAACAGGTTGTCGGTGCCGCGCAGCACCTGCCACGACTGGGGCACGTAGTGCTTCTCGTCGAACACCGGCACACCCCGGTCGGTCGGGTGCGACAGCCCCCACAGGCGGGTCAGTAGACCGAGGGCACCGAGGATGCCGAGCATCCACCACCAGCGACGCGGGCCGGACGCGACGCGCCGCAGGACGCGCCGCAGGACGCGCCGCAGGGCGCGCAGGGCGCGCGGTGCGTCGCGGCGGCCGGCGCCTGACCCGGCGTCGTTGACGGTGTCGGCACCGGCGTCGTTGCTGGTGGTCGGTGTCACAGGACGCCATCCTATACGCCAGGCTGCAGCGTCCCGGCGCTGGCCGGTAGAGTCTGCAGGTCATGAGCCAGAGCACACCGGCAGACCTGACCGAGTTGACCCGGCGCGCAGCCGAACAGCGGCCGTGTCCCCGCGGCGGGATCATCCTTGCGGCCACTCCGCTTGGCGACCCGCTGGACGCCTCGATCCGGCTGATCGACGCCCTGGGCAGTGCGGACGTCATCGCCGCCGAGGACACCCGCCGCACCCGCGCGCTGGCCACCGCGCTGGGGGTGGGGATCACCGGGCAGATGGTGTCGAACTTCGACCACAATGAGTCCGACCGGGCGTCCGGACTGGTGGAGCGGGCGCGAACCGGGGCCCGGGTACTGGTGGTCACCGATGCGGGCATGCCCTCGGTCTCTGACCCGGGGTTCCCACTGGTCACCGCGGCACAGGATGCCGGCGTGCCCGTGACCTGCCTGCCCGGCCCGTCGGCGGTCCCCACCGCCCTGGCCCTCTCCGGGGTCGGTGTCGGCCACTTCGCCTTCGACGGCTTCGCGCCCCGCAAGGACGGCGCCAAGCGGACCTGGCTGGAGTCGGTGCGGGACTCGCCGCGCGCGGTGAGTTTCTTCGAGTCCCCGCACCGGTTGGCCGCCACCCTGACCACCGCCGCCGAGGTGCTGGGTGGCGGGCGGGAGGCCGCGGTGTGCCGAGAGCTGACCAAGACCTATGAGGAGGTCCGGCGCGGCAGCCTCGCCGAGCTGGCGGCCTGGGCGGAGGAGGGGGTGCGCGGTGAGATCACCGTGGTCATCTCCGCGGCCGGTGCCGACGGGTCCGGGCAGGTAGAAGTGGCTGACCTGGTCCCGCTCGTGGAGGAGAAGGTGGCGTCCGGCGTGCGGCTCAAGGACGCCTGCCGGGAGGTGGCGGCCCAGGCTGGCGCCGGGGTAGGCGCTGGGTCAGCCGCTGGGTCAGTCTCGAAGCGCGAGCTCTACGAGGCGGTTCTCGACGCCCGCGGACGCTGATGAAAATCGCGCAACTTCCGTACCGGATCGGTGTGTGTCCACAGACTATGGCACAGTAGACCGCATGTCCGTTTCAGAAGAGTATCCAGAGAACGACGAGAACCGGGAGGTTTCCGGTGCCTCGTCGGATCAGGCAGACGTCGCTGGGACCTCCATTGATGATCTCACCGCTCAGGAACTGAGCAAGGAGAAGATCTCCCCGGTCGCGATCGACAGCATGCTGCCCCCGCCCGCAGAGGACAAGAACGCGAAGGTCGACAAGGCCGTCGTGTTCTTCGCCGGGTTGATCGTCGCCGCCGTCTTCGTGTGGGCCCTTGCCGCACCCGACAACTTCGCCAGCGTGGCCAACCAGGCCCTCGACTTCGTGGTGACGGACTTCGGTTGGGTGTACGTCCTCGCCGGAACGATCTTCGTGTTCTTCATCCTGTGGGTGGCGCTGAGCAAGTTCGGCAATGTGCGACTTGGCCAGGACAATGAACGACCGGAGTTCAACGCGGCCAGTTGGATCGCGATGCTCTTCGCCGCCGGCATGGGCATCGGCCTGATGTTCTTCGGCACCGCTGAGCCGATGAACTTCTACATCAACGGTGTGCCCGGTGAGGCCTCGGAGAGTGTGCCGGTGTCCATGGCCACCACCATGTTCCACTGGACGCTGCACCCTTGGGCGATCTACGCCATCGTCGGCCTGGCCATCGCCTACGGAACCTTCCGCCTTGGACGTAAGCAGCTGCTGAGCTCCGCCTTCATCCCGCTGATCGGTGTTCGCCGGGCCGAGGGCTGGCTCGGTAAGCTGATTGACGTTCTGTCGATCTTCGCCACCGTATTCGGTACCGCCGCTTCCCTGGGCCTGGGTGCGCTGCAGATTGCTTCGGGCCTCGACGCCACCGACATCGTCCATGACCCGGGTACGGGTTGGCTGCTGCTGATCATCGGTGTCCTCGGCGTGTGCTACCTGATCTCCGCCTTCTCCGGTGTGAGCAAGGGTGTCCAGTACCTGTCGAACCTCAACATGGTGCTCGCAGCCATCCTGGCGTTCTTCGTTCTGGTCCTCGGACCGACCGTGGTCATCATGAACACCATCCCGACCTCCTTCGGCAACTACATCCAGGAGTTCTTCGGCATGGCGGGACGCACCGCCGACTCCGCGCCGGGTATGGCCGAGTGGCTGTCAGGCAACACCCTGTTCTACTGGGCATGGTGGATCTCCTGGTCCCCGTTCGTCGGTACCTTCATCGCCCGTATCTCCCGCGGCCGTACCGTCCGCGAGTTCATCCTCGTGGTTCTGCTGGTCCCGACCGCGGTCTCGGTCGTCTGGTTCTCCATCTTCGGTGGTAGCGCGATCCACAAGCAGGACCAGGGTTCCGACATCTACGGCGACGGCACCTCCGAGACCATGCTGTTCAACCTGCTGTACGACCTGCCGCTGGGTGGGCTCACCTCGATCATCGCGATGATCATGCTGGCTACGTTCTTCATCACCTCGGCGGACTCTGCGTCCACCGTGATGGGCACCATGAGCCAGAACGGCAAAGTGGTGGCCGACCGCAAGATCACCGTGCTGTGGGGTCTGATGACCGGCCTCCTCGCGGTGGTGCTGCTGGTCTCCGGCGGTGAGGAGGCCCTGGACAGCCTGCAGACCGTGACGATCCTGGCGGCCAGCCCCTTCGTGATCCTGATCCTGTTCCTGTGTCTGGCGCTGTACAAGGGCCTGTCCCAGGACCCGATGTTCCTCGACGAGAAGCAGAAGCGCGCCTTCGGCCTGCGTCTGGCACGTGAGCGTCGCCACCAGGAGACAGCCGGGGCCCGCCAGTCCCGGGAGAAGCGCAACCGGGAGAAACAGGAGCCCAAGAAGCCGACGAAGTAGGACCGGCTGAGCGGTACCCGGCGCTGCATCCGGCGCCTCGGTGGACGGTATCCAGTCCGCGCTGCAGCCAAGTAACCCCTGGTGTGCCACGACGGCACACCAGGGGTTACTCTGTTGGCATGTCGAAACACGTCCTCACCGCTGTCGCCTGGCCGTACGCCAACGGTCCCCGTCACATCGGACACGTCGCCGGATTCGGCGTCCCGTCCGATGTCTTCGCCCGGTTCCAGCGAATGTCGGGCAACGAGGTGCTGATGGTCTCCGGCACCGACGAGCACGGCACCCCGCTGCTGGTCCAGGCGGAGAAGGAGGGCGTGAGCGTCCAGGAGCTCGCCGACCGCTACAACCGCATCATCGTCGAGGACCTCGCCGGACTCGGCCTGTCCTACGACCTGTTCACCCGCACCACCACCCGTAACCACTATGCGGTGGTGCAGGAGCTGTTCCGCGGCCTCAACGACAACGGCTACATGGTCCTCCAGACCACCACGGGTGCGATCAGCCCGTCCACCGGCCGTACCCTGCCCGACCGCTTCATCGAGGGCACCTGCCCGCTGTGTGGTGCCACCGACGCCCGCGGTGACCAGTGCGACAACTGCGGTAACCAGCTCGACCCCGCCGACCTGATCGACCCGCGCTCCAAGATCAACGGCGAGACCCCGGACTTCGTCGAGACCGAGCACTTCATGCTCGACCTGCCGGCCCTGGGCGACGCCCTGTCGGAGTGGTTGGGCGAGCGCGAAGGGTGGCGTCCCAACGTCCTGAACTTCTCGCTGAACCTGCTCAAGGACATGCGCCCGCGGGCGATGAGCCGCGACATCGACTGGGGCGTCCCGGTGCCGATCGAGGGCTGGCAGGACAACAACGCCAAGAAGCTCTACGTGTGGTTCGATGCGGTCGTCGGCTACCTCTCCGCCTCCATCGAGTGGGCCTACCGCACCGGTGACCCCGAGGCATGGCGCAAGTGGTGGGGCGACCCGGAGGCCCTGTCCTACTACTTCATGGGCAAGGACAACATCACCTTCCACTCCCAGATCTGGCCCGGTGAGCTCCTCGGTTACGCCGGTTCCGGCGCCAAGGGTGGTGAGGCCGGCGAGTTCGGTGAGCTTAACCTGCCGACCGAGGTCGTCTCCTCGGAGTTCCTCACCATGTCCGGCTCGAAGTTCTCCTCGTCGAAGGGCGTGGTGATCTACGTCCGCGACTTCCTGGAGACCTTCGGCCCGGACGCCCTGCGCTACTTCATCGCCGTCGCGGGTCCGGAGAACATGGACACCGACTTCACCTGGGACGAGTTCGTCCGCCGGATCAACACCGAGCTGGCCAACGGCTGGGGCAACCTGGTCAACCGCACGGTGTCGATGGCGCACAAGAACTTCGGGGAGATCCCGGTGGCCGGGTCGTTCACCGACGAGGACCGCGATCTGCTGGACGATGCTGCCGCAGCGTTCGCCAAGGTCGGGGAGTGCCTGGAGCACTCGCGGTTCAAGGCAGGTATCGCCGAGGCCATGCGCATCGTGGACCGCGGCAACCAGTACATCGCCGCCCAGGAGCCGTGGAAGCTGGCTAAGGCTGCGAAGGGGACGGAGGACACTGCCGCTGATCCGGCGGCCCGTGACCGTCTGGCCACCGTCCTGCACACCGCGCTGCAGATCGTCTCGGACGCCAACACCCTGCTGACCCCGTACCTGCCGTTCTCCGCCCAGCAGGTCTTCGAGACCCTCGGCGGCACCGGCGTGTGGGCTGCCCAGCCGAAGGTCGTGGAGGTCACCGACGACTCCCCGCGCACCCCGGTCGGCGTGGGCCTGCCGGAGGCCGGACGCAGCTACCCGGTGATCATGGGTGACTACGACGAGCAGCAGGCCCACTGGGGTCGTACCGAACTGGTCGCCGGTTCCCCGCTGTCCAAGCCGTCCCCGCTGTTCACCAAGCTGGACGCCGAGCTCGCCGAGACCGGCCCGGAGTGGGCCCGCGTCGAGACGGACTAGTTGCAACTACGCTAGCTGGCATGTCCGCCAAGAAGAAGCGTCCGACCCCTGTCCCGCCCGAGCCGCTGCCGCAGCTCTTCGACGCCCACACCCACCTGGCGTCCTGCAAGGCCACCACCGCCGACGAGGTGCGGGAGATCGTCGACCGGGCGGCGGCGACCGGGGTGCAGGGGATCTGCACCGTCGGTGACGGGATTGAGGAGGCAGAGCTTGCGCTGCAGGCCGCCCACCACGACGAGCGGGTCTATGCGGCCTGTGCTGTCCACCCCACCCGCTCCCACGAGCTCACCGAGGACGTCCGCACCCGGATTCGTGACCTCGTCGCCGACGATCGCTGCGTGGCGGTGGGGGAGACCGGCCTGGACACCTACTGGATCACGCACGACCCGGAGGACACCGCCGACCTGGAGACGCAGGAGGAGGCGCTGCGCTGGCACATGGCCCTGGCCCACGAGGTCGGCAAGCCGCTGATGATCCACAACCGTGAGGCAGACGACGACCTGATGCGCGTGCTCAATGATGCGCCGGACGACCTCACCGTGATGCTGCACTGCTTCTCCTCGCCGCTGGAGGTCGCCCGCGAGGCGATCGACCGCGGGTACTACCTCAGCTTCTGCGGCAACGTCACCTTCAAGCGCAACGGTGAACTGCGCGAGGCCGCCGCACTGGTGCCGGCTGACCGGATCCTGGTGGAGACCGATGCGCCGTACATGACCCCGGAGCCCTTCCGCGGGGCGCGGAATGAACCGATCTTCGTCGGCTACACCGCGCGTTGTCTCGCAGAGGCCCGCGGTATTTCACCGGAGGAGGCTGGCGAGATCGTCACACAGAACGCCCGGACGCTCTACGGCATCTGATACCCCGGGTGGTGCGTCGCGCGCCACGCCACACAGGGCGCCCCGTGATGGGCGCGTGATTCGTGCGTGACTCCCGCGTGATTCGCGGGTGATGCGCCACGGTAGAAAAGTGGTGCATGAGACGGCTGTGACCACAGTTGCCCCGTGTTCTCCATGACGTGTGAGGGTGGCGACATTTTCCGGGGAATATTCGCCAATGGGTTGGCCTGCGGGCGATCGTTACCGTATCGTTATCGAAGTTACGGAATCGAGACGTCTAACCGCAGACGCTAGAAAGTGGCGGCGCGCCCCGCAGCGCCGCCGGAGGTAGATAACGAGTGTCCCCCAAGAAGAAGTCCAGCCTTCACCGGATCAACACCACCAACTCCATGCCGCTGCGCATGGCGACCGGCGGCATGCTTGCCGTCCTCGCCGTCGGTGGCACCGTTGCCGCCACCAACCACAAGGACGTCAGCCTCGACGTCAACGGGGAACAGATCAACACCACCGCCTGGTCCGGTGACGTCCGCGACCTGCTCGCCGACAACGACATCGAGTTCTCCGACAAAGACCTGATCACCCCGGGTCTCGACGAGTCGGTCGAGAACAACTCGACCATCTCCGTCCGCTCCGCCCGCCAGGTCTCCGTCACCGTCGACGGCCAGCTGCGCGACATCGACACCACGTCGCTCACGGTCTCCGAACTTCTCGCTGAGCTGGGCTACGACAACGCCAACGCCGCCCTGTCTGCCGGTGCGAACTCCTCCATCCCGACCGATGGCATGGAGCTCGACATCACCACCCCGCGTGAGTTCACCCTCAACGACGGAGCCCCGGGCAAGGACCCCGCCCGTCTGAGCATGGCCGCGTCCACCGTCGGCGAGATGCTCGAGATGCGTGGCGCACCGCTGGGTCCGGACGACAAGGTCACCCCGGCCGCCGACGCCCCGCTGGAGCAGGGCACCCACGTCGAGGTCCATCGTGTTGCCACCGAGGAGCGCGAAGAGGAGCGGCCCTTCGACCCGCCGGAGAAGGTCACCGAGGACCCTGACATGCCCGAGGGCGAGGAAAAGGTCATCGAGAAGGGCTCCGCCGGTAAGGAGCGCGTCACCGTGCGCGTCACCGAGGTCAACGGCGAGGAGACCGACCGTGAGGTCATCGATCGCGAGGAGCTCGAGCCGGCCACCGAGCGCGTGGTCGTCCGCGGCACCAAGCGTGTCTCCGGTGCACCGTCCGTCGCCGATGGATCGGTGTGGGACGAGCTGGCTCAGTGTGAGGCGACCGGCGACTGGTCGATCAACACCGGCAACGGTTTCTCCGGTGGCCTGCAGTTCACCCCGTCCACCTGGGCGGCCTTCGGCGGCCACGAGTACGCCCCCGAGGCGCACATGGCCACCCGCGAGGAGCAGATCGCCGTGGCCGAGAAGGTCCAGGCGGGCCAGGGCTGGGGCGCGTGGCCAGCCTGCACCTCGAAGATGGGCCTGAGCTAATCATCCAGGCCAGTTACCCTGGTTAGTCTCCCTGGCTGGTAACTCCGGCCGCTGCTGCGGCTATCCTGGGGAGCTGTGGATACTTTCAACAGCGCGGAAAGCGACGGCAGCGGCGGCGACGGTAGTGCTGGCGTCCGGCTGCTCGGCCCCGGCGAGATCCGTGAACTGGCCGCCGAGCTCGACGTGACACCGACGAAGAGGCTGGGGCAGAACTTCGTCATCGACCCGAACACGGTGCGTCGTATCGTCACCGCCGCTGACCTGGCCGAGGACGATCACGTCGTGGAGGTCGGCCCCGGTCTCGGGTCGCTTACCCTGGCGCTGCTGGAGGCCGTCGGGCAGCTGACGGTGGTGGAGATCGACCCGCGCCTGGCCGGACGGCTCGAGCGCACCGTCGGCGAGTTCGCCCCGTCGCGAGCCGATGACCTCACCGTGGTCACCTCGGATGCGCTGAAGATCGCCGCGGACAACCCCGCCTTCGTCGACACCCCGCCGACCGCGCTGGTGGCGAACCTTCCGTACAACGTCTCTGTGCCGGTGCTGCTGCACCTGCTGGAGATCTTCCCCAGCATCCGCCGGGTGCTGGTCATGGTGCAGTTGGAGGTCGCCGACCGGCTGGCCGCCGACCCCGGCAGCAAGGTCTATGGCGTGCCCAGCGTCAAGGCGGGCTTCTATGGCCGGGTGCGTCGGGCCGGGGTGATCGGCAAGAACGTCTTCTGGCCGGCGCCGAAGATCGACTCGGGTCTGGTGCGCATCGACCGTTGGGCCGACGAGGACCGGCCCTGGCAGACCGAGCTGGAGCGTCTGGGGGAGGACGTCCTGCGTTCCGAACTCTTCGCCGTCACGGATGCCGCCTTCCTGCAGCGTCGCAAGACCTTGCGCGCCGCGCTGTCCGGCTACTTCGGTTCCGGACCAGAGGCTGAGGAGGTCCTCACCGCCGCCGGTATCGACCCGCGGGAGCGCGGCGAGAAGCTGGACACCGCCGCATTCGTGCGGCTGGCGGTGGCGTCGCTGGATCGGCGCGGATCGTCGTGAGCCTCCCGGACCTCGCCGAGTA
The DNA here is from genome assembly GCF_052264515.1 of Candidatus Corynebacterium faecigallinarum. NCBI lineage: Bacteria > Bacillati > Actinomycetota > Actinomycetes > Mycobacteriales > Corynebacteriaceae > Corynebacterium > Candidatus Corynebacterium faecigallinarum. The sequence continues at coordinate 42,715 of NZ_JBQQOC010000018.1, read as the reverse complement.
CACCTTCTCCGCCTACGCGGTGAGTGCCACGGCGCAGAGCAAGGTCAACCTGCACCTCTCGGTCGGTGATGTCCGGGATGACGGGTACCACGAGCTGGAGACGGTCTTCCACGCCCTCGACCTCACCGAGACCGTCACCGTGGCCGTCGACGACGGGGGACCCGCAGGGATGACACCGGGGAGCAGGGTGACTCTGGGCAGCGTGACCGGACGTGACGCAGGAAAAGTCACTGCCGAGGGCAATCTAGCGCTACGGGCGGCCACGCTGGTGCTGGACCGCTACCGTGACCATCTCGACCACGTCAGTCATCTTGACCACCGTGACCACCGGGACCACCGTGACCACAACCGGGCCGCGCCGGTTCCGTCGCTGAGCGTGTCGATCGACAAGCAGGTCCCCGTCGCCGGTGGCATGGCCAGCGGGTCAGCCGATGCGGCGGCGTCCCTGCTCGCCACCGTCGAACTGCTGCACGGACCCCGGGCAGCCGCCCACGGCTTCGACCAGACGCCGGCACCGAGTCCGGAGGAACTTCACGCAATGGCCGTGAGCCTCGGCGCGGACGTGCCCTTCTGCCTGCGTGGTGGCACCGCGTTGGGTCGTGGCATCGGCGATGACCTGGTCCCGGTCATGATCCGCGGTAGCTACCACTGGGCACTGGTGATGGACCCGCGGGGACTGTCCACCGCCGAGGTCTTCGCCCGGCTCGACACCCAACGCGACGCCGCAGCCCGCGGGGAGCGTCCGGACGTCCGGGCCCCGGCCCCCGAGGACGTCCAACGGGCACTGCTCAGCGGCGATCCGGACGTCCTGGCCGGTCACCTGCGCCATGCGGTGAATGACCTGCAGGCCCCCGCGATCAGTCTGCGTCCGGACCTGCGGGGTACCCTGGCCGCAGGACAGGATGCCGGTGCGTTGGCCTGTGTGGTCTCGGGATCGGGGCCGACGGTGGCCATGCTGTGCCGGGACCGGGCCCAGGCGGTGGACGTGGCGACCACCCTGGCGGCCGAAGGCGTCGGCGGACGCGCCGTCGCGACCGCCACCGCCACCTCCAGCCCGCACGGGGCGCGGCTGGTTGACTGAGTTCCGGAGCCCCGAGCGTCCTGAGTACACCAGAGACCCGACCGACCCCGACCGACCCCGACCGACCCCGACCGACAACGAGAGGACCGCTGCGACCTACCATGGCCGACGCACGCACCACCGGCAGCCCGGTGAACCTGATCAACCTGGAGAACGTCGAGAAGAGCTACGGGCTCACCACCCTGCTCGACCGGGTGAGCCTGGGAATCAACGTCGGCGACCGGATCGGGGTCGTCGGACTCAACGGTGGCGGCAAATCCACCCTGCTCAAGATCCTCTCCGGGGCGGACACCGCCGATGCCGGCCGGGTCTCGCGCAACAACGACCTGCGCATGGCCCGGGTCAGTCAGGACAGTGTGCTGGTCGGCGACACCATCGGTGCCTCGGTGGTGGAGCCGTTGGGACTGGAGACCTACGAGTGGGCGTCCGACCCGCGGGTGAGGTCGGTGCTGCACGGGCTGGGCATCCTCGACCTCGGCGACGGCACCGGCCTCGACGCGCCGGTGGACGCCCTGTCCGGCGGCGAACGCCGACGGGTGGGCCTGTCCGCTGCCCTGGTGCAGGACCTGGACCTGCTGATCCTCGACGAGCCCACCAACCACCTCGACGTCGAAGGTGTGCAGTGGCTGGCCGAGCACCTGTTGTCCCGGCGGTGCGCCCTGGTCGTGGTCACCCACGACCGCTGGTTCCTCGACACTGTCGCCAACCACACCTGGGAGGTGCATGACGGTGTGGTCGACGTCTACGAGGGCGGTTACAACGACTGGACTTTCGCCCGCGCCGAGCGGGCCCGGCAGGCCGACGCCGCCGAGCAGCGTCGCGCGAACCTGGCACGCAAGGAACTCGCCTGGCTGCGTCGCGGTGCCCCGGCCCGGACCTCCAAGCCGCGCTACCGGGTGGAGGCCGCCGAGGCCCTGATCAAGAACGTCCCGGCCCCGCGTGACTCGGTCGAGCTGATGAGCTTCGCCACCCGACGCCTCGGCAAGAAGGTCATCGAGCTGGAGGACGCCACCATCGAGACCCCGGATGGCCGACCCCTGGTCTCCGACCTGACATGGCGGTTGGGGCCCGGCGAACGAGTCGGCCTGGTCGGTGTCAACGGTTCCGGCAAGACCACCCTGCTGCGCACCCTGGCAGGGGAGTACGAGCTTTCCGAGGGGAAGCGCATCGAGGGACGCACCGTGCAGATCGGATGGTTGCGTCAGGAGCTCGACGACCTCGACCCGCAGCGTCGGTTGATCGACGCGGTGGAGGACGTCGCCACCCGGGTGCAGATCGGCGACAAGGAACTCACCGCCTCCCAGCTGGCCGAACGCCTGGGATTCTCCCCGAAGCGGCAACGAACCCCGGTCGGTGACCTCTCCGGTGGTGAGCGACGTCGACTGCAGCTGACGCGGGTGCTGATGGCCGAGCCGAACGTCCTGCTGCTCGACGAGCCCACCAACGACCTGGACATCGACACCCTGCAGGAACTCGAGAGCCTACTCGACGGCTGGGTCGGCACCATGGTCGTCATCTCGCACGACCGGTACCTGGTCGAGCGGATCTGTGACACCACCTGGGCACTGTTCGGCGACGGTAATCTGACGAACCTGCCTGGCGGGATCCAGCAGTACCTGGATGCTCGGGCGACCCAGGCGGCCGCGGAACAGCGCCACAGCGGGAACATGGATCTCGGCGGTGGAGCCGGTGGTGCCGGTGGAGCCGGTGGTGCTGGTAGTGCTGGCGGAGTCGACGGTGCCGGGGCTGGCTCCGGGTCTGATACTGCAGCGGCTCCGGCCCTGTCTGCGCAGGAGGACCGGGCGCTGGCGAAGGAACTCGGTGCACTGGAGCGCAAGATGTCCAAACTCGACAGCACCATCGGTGATCTCAACAACCGACTCGCCGATGCCGCCGCCCCGGCCGATGGACAGGTCGACACCGCTCTGCTGGCTGGCCTGGACCGTCAGCTCACCGCCGCGCGTGACGAACACGAGGAACTCGAGATGAGCTGGCTGGAGATCGCCGAGCAGCGGGAAGCCGGGCACGGTCGCTGAACGTTCGGCCGGGGCGTCCGACCACGGCGTCCGACTGCAACGTCCGACTGCAACGTCCGACTGCAACGTCCGACTGCGGTGTCCGATAATGGCAGTGGACAGTTCCCGCAGGTTGGTAGGGTGGGGTTAGTTGAACTGACGTATCAGGCACGAGGTAACCGCGACGCCTGCAATAAGGAATGGAGCGTAGGCGGAAGGTGAGTGAATCAGCGCCGCAGGAGGGCACGCACATCGTCCACGAAGATGACGATGGCGTGATTGTCCGACGGAAACACTCTGAGCCCCGCTCCTTCTTCCGTCGACTGCTGGAGCCGAGCCACTGGGGGCTGATCGTCGGTGGGCTGATGTTCGCCCTGTCACTGACACCATCCCTGCTGCCGCGCGACTGGCTGTTCCAGGGCGTCGCGGCCGGCCTATCTGCCGCCACAGGGCACCTCATCGGTGTGTTTCTGCAGTGGATCTGGGTGATGTGGATCCGCGACCTGGTCGAGCCCCTGTCTGTTTCACTGTCCAGGAGGTCGAGGGGGCGGATCTCGGAACGGTCCTGGTTCCGGTGGTTCAGGCTCGGGCTGCTGGCCACCATCGTCATTGCCCTGGTGGTGTGGGTTCTTATCGCGGTGCGCTGGCAACAGGAAATCGCCGGGATCATGGATGATCAGGCGTACACTGCCGCCGAGTTCCTGTTGGTTCTGCCGGTCGGCCTGGTGCTGTGGGCGCTGCTGTACCTGGTAGGCAATGCGATTGGCCGGCTCACGATCATCCTCGCCGGTGCAGTTCCTGGCCAACACACCCGTTACGGTCTGAAACTTGTCCTGTCCTGGTCCGCCGTGGCCATGGTCACGGTGTTGGTCGTGGACCAGGTGTTGCCCGGCACCATCGTGCGGGTCAGCGAGAACATCTTCTCGGTCCGTGACACGGAGATCCGTGAGGACCTGGTCAAGCCCCATGTCAGTGAGCGTTCCGGCGGGCCGGGGTCGCCGAACACCTGGGAGGAGCTTGGCGCCTACGGAACCAGGTTCACCGGCCTGGGGCTGTACAAGGACGAACTTGAGGAGCTGACCGGGCGTCCTTCCCGTGAGCCGATCCGGGTCTACGCCGGACTCAACAACGGTGACACCGACCGTGACAGGGCACTGAACGTTGTCTCCGAGCTGGAACGTACCGGTGCCGCAGACCGGGAGGCGCTGATGATCGCACCGACCACCGGCACCGGCTGGGTCAACCCGACTGCTGCGCAGGCCTTCGAGTTGATGTTCGACGGTGACACTGCCATCGCGGCTGACCAGTACTCCTACCTGCCCAGTGCCATCCAGTTCATCTCCGACCGCGATCAGGTGCGTAACGCTGGCAAGGAGCTGGTCACCGCGGTGGTCGACTGGTGGCATACCCTGCCGGAGGACGAGCGGCCGAAGATCTACGTCTACGGCGAGTCGATGGGAACCAGTGCAGGAGAGGGCGCTTTCTCCGGTATCCGCGACATCGCAGCTTCCGTGGACGGGGTGTTGTGGCTGGGCCCGCCGAACAGCAATGAGCTGTGGAGTGACCTGGTGACGCGTCGCGATCCGGGGACCTACGAGGCTGCCCCGCAGTACTCGGGTGGGATGATGGTCCGCTTCGCCGAGAACGGTCAGCAGGTCCAGGAGTGGATCGATGACCCGGATGGGGAGGATGGCACCTGGAACGACCCCCGGGTGCTGTATGTCCAGCACCCCTCGGACCCGGTGGTCTGGTGGTCGCCGGACCTGCTGTTCCGCGAACCTGACTGGTTGAAGGAGCCGGCAGGGTTCGACCGGTCGCCGACCATGCGCTGGATGCCGATCATCACTTTCTGGCAGGTCACCCTGGATCTGCCGCGGGCCGGCAACGTCCCCAACGGGCACGGTCACAACTACGGCACCACGGTGCTCGACGGCTTGGTTGCCGTCGCCGGCGAGGACCGTTTCTCGTTGGACGACCTGGAAGAACTACGTGAACAGTTGGAGACGGCCATGGAGGATCAGGGGCCGGAGAAGGAAGTCGGCGTCGACAACGACTGACCGGCCGCAGAGGTGCTGCGGGGCCGGGGACCGTGGCTGGGGCAGCTGCGGGGCCGGAGTTCGTGGTGTTTTGGGCGTGTAGAATCGTGGCCATGATCATGATTAACGTTCGTTTCCGCCCGCTGCCCGAGTATGTCGAGAACTTCCGTGATGTGGTGGACGAGTTCACCCAGGCCACCCGCGCTGAGGAGGGCAACCTGTGGTTCGACTGGTTCCGCGGTACCGATGATCCGTCGGAGTACTTTCTCGTGGAGGCGTTCAAGGACGGCAGCGATGTGGCGCACGTGCAGAGCGACCACTTCAAGGCCGCCTGTGAACTGTTCCCCACGGTGCTGAAGGAGACTCCGCAGATCATCAACACCAGCATCCCGGGCAAGAACGAGTGGGAGCGGATGGCTGAGTTTTCCGTGGAGTAGATCTTCTCCAGGTAGTATTCAGCCGTCAGTCTCAGGCGACATCGTCTGGACGGCTGTCGTCCGGGCGGTTGTGGTCCGGGTCGTCCTCGTCTGTGTCGGGGTGGTCCGGTATGTCGCGATCCGGATTGTCGTGGTCGGGAGCATCGTCATCAAGGGCATCGCGAACTTCCCTCCTGAGCGCATTCCCTGGATTGCGCCACACGGTGGGATGGTCATTGTGCTGTGGTTCCCGGTCGGAACTTTCGGTCACCGGGGGAATCCAGTCGACCCGTCGGCCACTGTCGCGCCGGGCGACCCTGGTCCACCACCTGTTCTCGTCGGTGCGGGAGTCATCCACCTGAGCATGCATGGCAGGCGAGACCAAGGTCAGGTTGTCGAGATCCGTCATACCTCCCTCGGACCACCCGTCGATGTGGTGGACGTGGCAATAGGCTGGTGCGGAGTCGGTCCCGGGGGCTGAACTGATGCCTTCCTCGCCGAGAAGTGCGAGATACTGGTCGACCGAGCCCAGCCGGCGAGACCGTCCGAATGACAGCGTCCGCCCTTCGAGGTCGAGTATCTGCAGGTAGGCCTGCAGGTTCTCGGGCTTGTTCAGGAGTGTCGCTGCCGGAATGTGCACACCGACATCGCTGAGCGCAGCACCCTTGCGCGAGGCAATCTGGTCGATCGACATGACTGCCACGATTGTCGTGGTGCCCCGGCCTGTCGACAGGACTTTCCCCGGTCCGTAGCCACTGTCCACAAGCGCCTCGAGGACATCATGGCGACGCTGTTCAGGGGAGCGGTCGTCTGCCGAGCTGGTGCCGTCATCGCCCCCGTTGTTTCCTGGATCCCCGTTCTCCCCGGTTTTGTCGTCGTGCCCGATTCCCCCGGTGCCTGCATGGTCGGCCATCAGCCGGTGCATCTTCGCGCTCAGCTCTGGGGTGAGAAGCCCACGGATCGGTGTCATTCCGTGAGTTCCTTGTGAGCCGATGGTCAGCGAGCGCTTCCGCTGGTGGTCTTCTTCGGTGTATGGCTCCTCGGCACCGACGAAGTCCAGGAGGAAGTGGCGCAGTGAGCGCACGACGTCCGGCCCCTGGCAGGTCACAAGGGTGGCGATGGGTTCGTCGGCTGCTGCGGTGATCTCGTCCTGGACGGACTCGGGAAGTGCCCGGATCTGCTTGTCGATCATCTCGACGGTGGAACCGTCCATGGCGCCGGAGGCCACTGCCTCCGCGATATGGGGCATGTGGTCAGGGTGGGGAGCTGACGGGTCGGCGCTCCACGGGTCCGGCCGTTCGCTGAGGTGCTGGGCGGCGGCGAGGCGGGTGCGGGCATCACTGAGGGTGGTGTTGAAGATGCGGGACATCAGTCGGGCGCGTCGCCGGGGGCCGGCGGGGAAGTACTCCTCGTAACTGGTGATGTACGCGGCATCGGCGGCGCTAAGCTTCTTGCGGGCACGTTCCAGCTGCTTAATCGCCGCGTTCCGGTCGTGGAGGCAGAGCCTCTCCCACGTGTCCGGGCCGTGTGCGATGATCGCTTCGGCGGCCTCCCCGAGTTTCCGATCGCCTCGAGAAGCTCAGTGGTGCTTCCGACGGAGGGCAACGTGGCGGTTCCCATGGTCAGTGCCCTCCTTCGCCCATCCAGCGACGAGCTTCGTCGCACATAGTATCGATTACTTGTCCCCGAATATTTACTTGATATTGCATACGACACTACTGTCCGAACGCATGTTCGTCAAGAGGTTATCTTCGATCTCTTCCATCGGTGGAGCGTGCGTGATTCACCCACCATTCCGTCCTCGCCGGTAGAATCAGGCAGCATGTCGTCGCGCACAAAGAAAGCCACCATGCCCGCAGAGGTCCCGTCCGGAGAACCCGGCGTCACCCCGCCGAAGTTGAAGAAGAAGGCCTACAACAAGCAGCTCAAGAAGCTGCAGGCCGACCTGGTCGACATGCAGCAGTGGGTGCGGGAGACCGGCGCCCGAGTGGTGATCATCATGGAGGGCCGCGACGCCGCTGGTAAGGGTTCGGCCATCAAGCGTCTCACCCAGTACCTCAACCCCCGATTCTGCCGGGTCGAGGCGTTGCCGGCGCCGACGTCCCGCGAGCAAGGTCAGTGGTACTTCCAGCGCTACGTGGAGAAGCTGCCGACCGCCGGGGAGATCGTGATCTTCGACCGCTCCTGGTACAACCGTGCCGGTGTCGAGCGCGTGATGGGCTTCTGCACTGCCGAGGAGTACCGGCGGTTCATCCACCAGGCGCCGATCTTCGAGCGTCTCTTGGTGGAGGACGGCATCATGCTGCGCAAGTACTGGTTCTCGGTGTCCGACGATGAGCAGATCCGCCGGTTCACCTCCCGCCGTGAGGATCCCCTGCGGCAGTGGAAGCTCTCGCCGATGGACCTGCAGTCGATCACCCGCTGGGAGGACTACTCCCGGGCGAAGGACGAGATGTTCGCCCACACCGACACACCGACCGCCCCCTGGTACACGGTGGAGAGCGAGGACAAGAAGCGCTCCCGGATCAACGTGATCAGCCACCTGCTGTCGTCGGTGCCGTGGGAGCGGGTGGAGCACACCCCGCCGGAGATTCCGGATCGTCCGGAATCCAGCAGTGACTACGAGCGCCCGCCGCGCACCGAGTTCCGGTACGTGCCGGACGTCGCGGCCAACCTGGAGAAATAACCAGCCTGGAGAAGTAACCAGCCTGGAGAAGCAGCGGGAGCGAGGCACAAGATAACCGGCCGGACCACGAAGGTCCGGCCGGTTTCTTCACCTTCGGCCCCGGCAGACTCGGCGGCCCCGGGAAGTACAGCTAGGCCGCACCCTCGGCGTAGTGCGCGTCAATCTCACGGCCGAAGTGCTCGTCGACCACCTTGCGCTTCAGCTTCAGCGACGGCGTCAGCTCCTGGTACTCCACCGCGAGGTCGCGGTGCAGGACGGTGAACTTCTTGATCTGCTCCCACCGGTTCAGGTGGGTGTTCAACTCGTCGATGTAGCCCTGCACCAGCTTCTCCACTTCCGGGGAGCTGACGATGGTGGCGTAGTCGCCGGTGACACCGTTGCGCTCGCCCCAGGCGGTGATGGCATCGACGTCCAAGGTAACCAGGGCGGAGACGAAGTTGCGGTTGTTGCCGATGACCACCATCTGGCTGGCGACCGGGCACAGGCCCTTGAACTGTGCTTCGATCTGGGCGGGCGCGACGTACTTACCGTTGGAGGTCTTGAAGAGCTCCTTCTTGCGGTCGGTGATCTTCACCCGTCCCAGGTCGTCGATCTCGCCGATGTCACCGGTGCTGAACCAGCCCTCGCTGTCGAGGACCTCGGCGGTCGCCTCCGGGTTGTTGTGGTAGCCGTCCATCACTCCGGGGCCGCGCAGCTGGATCTCCCCGTCCTCGGCGATCCGGGCCTCGATGCCCTCCAGGGGCGGTCCGACGCGGCCGGCCGCGTACACCTCCGGGCGGGTCAGGCAGCTCGCCGCACTGGTCTCGGTCAGCCCGTAGCCCTCGAGGATCTGCATTCCCGCGGCACCGAACCAGCGGGCGATGTCGGTGTTCAGCGCGGCGGAACCGGAGATGAAGTACCGGACGTTGTCACCGAAACGCTCCCGGATCTTCGACATGATGATCTTGTCGCCCAGCTTCGCCTGGAAGCGCACCCAGCCGCTGGCCGAGCCGACACCGTTGTCGGCGTCGAAGACCTGGACGCACACGCGGCTGGCCCAGTGGAAAAGCTTCTCCTTGATCCCGCCGTCGGTGGCCATCATCGTGGCGATACCGTTGTAGGCCTTCTCGAAGATGCGCGGCGCCGAACCCATGAATGTCGGCTTGACGACCCCCAGGTTGGACACGATCTTGTCCAACCGTCCGTCGATGGCGGTCTCGAAGCCGAAGTGGATCGGCAGCACCAGCAGCAGCTTGCCCATCACATGCGCCAGGGGCAGCCAGAGGAACTGCTTGTCGTCGATGGTCAGCATCTTCTCGTCACCGGTGTTGGATGTCGCGTCCACCGCGTATGCCTCGAACACCCACACCCGGTGTGGCAGTCGCACACCCTTCGGACGGCCGGTGGTTCCGGAGGTGTAGATCAGGGTGGCGAGGTGCTCCAGGCGGGTGGAGTCGATCCGCTCGTCGATGCATCCGGGGTTGGCGTCCAGGTGCTCGACGCCGCGGCGACGCAGGTCGTCGAGGCTGATGGCCCACTCGGGGTCGGCCTCGGCCGGCAACTCGCCGGTGAGCAGGATGATGCCGCGGACCTTGGGCAGCTCCTCGCGCAGGGCGGTGACTTTCTCCAGTTGCTCGGTATCCTCGACGAAGACCACCTGGGTGTCGGAGTCGTCCAGGATGAACTGGACATCCTCCGGGATCGTGGTGGGGTAGACGGTGACCGTTGCCGCAGAGGCGTACATGATGCCGTAGTTCGCCAGGGCCCACTCGTAACGGGTGGCGCAGGCGATGGCGACGCGCTCCTCGGGATCGATGCCCAGGGAGATCAGTCCGGCACCGACCTCGGAGGCCTGGGCGCCGAGCTCGCCCCAGGTGACGGCCTCCCAGTTCTCGTTGTCATCGGGGAAGCTGTACGCGCGCCGGTCGGGGGTCTCGCTGATCCGGTGGCGCAGCATGTGGCCGACGGACTGGATCTCCGGGTCCAGTACGACGGCTTGAGGTGTGTTGCTCCCGGTGGGCGCGGTAGTCATGGTGTCTCCATCCATAAAGTGTTTGCCGTTGAAGTGTTGCGCTTCACAGTATCAAAACTACAGTGACTCCAATCAGGCTTTGGTGTTCGGGATTCACCCGATTTTTCAGTCGGCCTCCGGGGTCGTTATCCGCCAGTCCCGGGCACCCCCGTAGCACGTGCTCCGGCGGCGGCAGTGAGGGGAGTCATGCCACCATGGGGAGCATGAACGACATCACATGTGAGCGCGTCAACAGCACCGGTGTCATCACGCTGGATCGTCCTAAGGCACTCAACGCCCTGAACCACGCCATGATCACCTCGATCGCCGAGGCGCTGGAGGTTTTCCGGGAGGACGCCGCGGTCGAGCAGGTCGTCCTGCGGTCGGCGGTGGAGAAGGCCTACTGCTCCGGCGGGGACGTGCGCTCGGTGCGGGAGACCGACCTCACCGGGGACTACGGCCCGGGCGACCGGTTCTTCGTCGAGGAGTACCAGATGAACCAGGCGCTGGCGGAGTTCCCCACGCCGACCGTCGCCCTCGTCAACGGCATCACCATGGGCGGGGGGCTGGGGGTCTCCGCCCACGCCGACCAGCGGGTGATCACCCCGCGGACCTGGCAGTCGATGCCGGAGATGGCGATCGGTTTCGTCACGGATGTCGGTATCTCCCACGTCTTCACCCATCTGCCGCACGTCCCGGAGGCCTCCCGCGCCGCGGTCGGACTGTTCCTCGCCACCACCGCCTACCGGATGACCACCGACGACCTGCTGTGGAGCGGACTGGCCACCCACCTGGTCGACGACATCGACGCCGTCGCCGACGCCCTGGAGGCGGGCGAACGGCTGGGCGACCCGGAGGTCGTCCCCGGCACCGCCGCCCATGACGAGGTCACCGGACGTTCCGAGCTGGCCCGGAACTTGAACTGGATCACCGAGACCTTCGGTGGGTCGGACTGGCGGGACATCGCCCAGCGGATCGAGACCTCCACCGGGGAGTTCGTCGATCAGGTCCGTGACCTGCTTGCTTCGGCGAACCCGCTGTCGCTGGTAGCCGCGGCAGTGCTACTGGATCACTCCTCGAGGTCGACGTTGCGCGAGGCGTTGGACGCCGAACTGGCGATCGGCAGTCTGCTGCGACGGCAGCCGAACTTCGCCGAGGGCGTGCGGGCAGTGCTCGTCGACAAGGACCGGGACGCACACTTCGTGCCGGCCAGCGTCGCCGAGGTCACCGATGAACAGGTCGCGGAGTTCAGGACTGCGCTGGACTGATCGTCTGGTCCTGGTTCCCCGGGACAGCCCGGATCTGCTCCCGCCGTTGCACCTTCAGCCACACCACGAAGCCCCAGAGGACGAAGGCACCGTAGACCAGGTACAGCACCGCACTGGGGTAGTAGCCCGCGCTCAGAAGCAGCGGCACCCCGACGATGTCCACGGCGATCCAGATCAGCCAGAACTCCGTCCAGCCCTTCGCCATGCCGTAGGTGGCCAGCATGGACCCGGTGAAGATCCAGGCGTCCGCCCACGGTCCCCAGGAGCCCAGCGCGCTGAACACCCAGGCGAAACCGCAGGTGCCGACGACGGCGACGACGAGCATGAACAGGCGTTCCCGGGGCGTGGCCCAGTGTGGCTGCACCGCCTCGTAGGTCTCGGCCGGCTCGCTGAGGATCGAGCGGGACGGATCGGTCTCCTCCGGCTCGCGGACTCCGCCGCGCTTGGCGCGGGACCACTGCCACCAGCCGTAGGTGCTGACGATGAGGAACATCACCTGCCGGCCGGCCTGACCGTAGAGGTCCAGGTCCTGCGGGGTGTGGAAGACACCGCCGAGGAACACGGTGAACAGCAGGATGTTGCCGACGATGCCGACCGGCCAGGCCCACACGACCCGGCGCATCCCGCCGATCGCGGAGGCGATGCCGAAGCCATTGCCGATGATCTCGCGCCAGAGGATCGGTGCGTCGCCGATCGTCCACTGGGCGTTGAGGAACGTGATGAGGACGTCCTGCATGCAGGTGTCCGCCTTTCTCTCCCATCCGGACTGTGACCGTCGGCTCCGGAATCACACCGGATCTGCTGACCCACCTGGTGGAGGTGGCGCTCGCGGGCTTTCACCGCCGGTGGGGAATTCCACCCCGCCCTGAGAATGCTTACGGCAGAAAAGTCTACACCCCGCCCGGTAGGGCGGGGTGCAGAGTGGGAATTCCGGCGAACCGGGGTGGGCGGGCCGTAGCCGGCTACGCCCCGAACCCGTCGCGCAGCAGGCGGAAACTCTCCTCGAGGATCTCCGACGGGCGGCGGTCGGTGGGGAGCAACGGGGCGCTGTCCCCGTAGCAACGCCGGTTCTCGCGCAGCAGGTTCTCCACAGCGAAGGAGCCGGCGACGATGGTGGAGACCATCATGAGCCCGGTGGCGTGGGGGCTCACCGTGCCGTCGCAGCGCCGATGGAGCGCCTCGACGAGGCCCTCCGCCACGAGCTTCACCTGGTCGCGTTCCTTCGGCCCGGTGAGGTAGCTCAGGTGCTCGCCGACGACCATCAGGCTGAGCAGACCACCGCTGTCGCGGATGTCGTCGGCGTTGACCCGCTCGGCGATCAGTCGTTGCATGATGTGCACCGCGGACTCGTCCGCCGGTGCCGCCTCGACCTGTTCGCGCCAGTCGCGGATGGTGTCCTCGACGAAGAACAGCAGGGCGTCCTCACGCCGCGGGAAGTAGTTGTGGAACGTCCGCGGCGACACGCCGGCCTGCTCCGCGATGGCGGCGACGGTCATGCCGTCGGAACCCTCACGGTGCAGCAGCCCGGCGGCCGCACGGGCCAGGGCCCTGCGGGTCTCCAGCTTCTTCTGCTCGCGCAGCGAAGGGGCCTGGTCGTGGTCAGCCATTGCTCGGGGCGGTCTCGACGGCCTTCTTCTCGTCCGTGGTGGCCTCCATGCCCTCGAGGGTGGTGCCCTCCACGTCGACGGACGGGATGATCTTGTCCAGCCATGCCGGCAGCTTCCAGGCGCGGTCGCCGAGCAGGAACAGGACGGCCGGGACGATGGTCATGCGCACCACGAAGGCGTCGATCAGCACGGCCATGGCCAGGGCGGAGCCCATCACGGCGATGAACGGCTCGTCCATCAGGATGAAGGCGGAGAACACCGAGATCATGATCAGTGCGGCGGCGGTCACCACGCGGGCACCGTGCTTGAATCCGTTGGAGACGGCGTTGCCGGCGGTCTTGCCGTGGACGTAGCCCTCGCGCATGCGGGTCACCAGGAACACCTGGTAGTCCATGGCCAGGCCGAAGACGATACCGATGAGCATGATCGGCAGGAAGGAGATGATCGGCTGCGGGTCGTTGGTGATGCCCAGCCAGCCCCACTGCCAGACCGCGACGGTGACACCGAAGGTGGCGGCGACCGACAGGGCGAAGCCCAGGGCGGCGATCAGCGGGACCCACAGGGAGCGGAAGACCACGACCAGCAGGACGAAGGCCAGCACCACGACGATGGCGACGTAGGGGATGAGCACCTCGGAGAGGCGGTCGGAGACGTCCTCGAAGATCGGGGTCACACCGGTGATGGAGTAGGTGCCACCGGTCTGGTCCTTGAAGGCAGGCTCGGCATCGCGCAGGGACTGCAGGGTGTCTGCGGTGAGGGCGTCGTTGCCACCGGTGGTCGGGGTGATCATGACCATGGCGGCGGTGCCGTCCTCGCTCATGCCGGCGACCTGGGCGTTCTCGACACCGTCGACGCCGCTGATGGTGGCGACGGCCTCCCCGAAGGTGGCCTGGGCGGCCATCGGGTCATCCCCGGAGTCCTTGACCACGGCGATCATCGGGGCATTGCGACCGGGGCCGAAGTCCTCGTTGACCCACTCGGCGGCGTTGCGTTGCGGGCTGCCGAGCTTGGCGGAGTCGTCGGTGGGCATGGCCAGCTGCAGGCTGGCCACCGGGATGGCCAGCAGGACCAGCAGAAGCGCGGAGGCGGCGGCGAAGATCACCGGGCGCTTGCGCACCTGGCGGACCCACTTCAGGCCCATGGTGGGCTTCTCGTCCTCGGGGTCCGGGGCCTTGACCACCGGGGCGCGTCCGGCGAAGGACCGGGCGCCGAAGGCGCCGAGGACGGCCGGCAGCAGGGTGATCGCCACGAGGACGGCGATGACCACGGTGAAGGCGGCGGCCAGGGCCATGGCGGTGAGGAAGGGGATGTTGATGATCGACAGGGCGGCCAGTGCGATGACCACCGTCAGGCCGGCGAAGCAGACCGCCGAACCGGCCTTGCCCACGGCGAGTCCGGCCAGGTGGGCGCGTTCGGCGTGGGTCGTCTTCTTGACCGCCTCGGCCAGTTCCTTCGGCGTCATGTTGTTGCCGCCGGCGAACGCCACCAGTTCATTCCTGAACCGGGAGACGATGAACAGGGCGTAGTCGATGCCCACGGCCAGGCCGATCATGGAGGCCAGGGTCGGGGTCATGCTGTTGATGTTGTCGGTCAGGGCCGTGGCGGCCATGATCAGCATGATGCCGGTGCCGACACCGACGATGGCGGTGATCAGCGGCAGGCCGGCGGCGACGAAGGAGCCGAAGGTGATGATCAGGATGATGGCGGCGACGGCGATACCGATCAGCTCGGCGGTGGCGCCGATCTCCGGCATCTGGAAGACGTTGCCGCCGTAGGCGATCTCGAGGTTCTCGGTCGCGGCGTCGTCGAGCACGTCGGTGACGGCGGTGACGTCATCGGTGGAGACGTCCATCGAGGTGTCGCCCTCGAAGGTGATCGTCATCGTGCCGGTGCGGCCGTTCTCGCTGAGCGGGGAGAGGGCCTGCAGATCCGCCTGGATCTGCTCCTCGGGCATCCCCTGCTCCTGCTTGGCGGGGGCCATCTGCTGCTCCATGCCGGCAGCGGCGGTCATCGGGTCGACGATCGCGTCGGTGTCGACGAGGGCGTCCTGCTCCTTGAGCTCGGCGATGAGCGCATCGAGGTCGGCCTTGGTGGCCTCGTCGGTCAGCGAGCCGCCCTCGGGGGCGCGCACCACGATGGTGCCGGTGGGGGCCTCCATGTCGTCCCCGCCTTCGGGGAAGAGCTCTGCCATCTCCTCCTGGGTCTCGACGGATTCGAGCCCGGGGATGGTGAAGGTCATCGAGGTGGACTTCGCCATCGTCGACATCAGGGTGCCGGCACCGATGAGCACCAGCAGCCAGACGGCGATGAATCGCCACCTGTTCATGTATGCGGATCGTCCGACCCGGTAGAGGAATTTAGCCATGCGGCCGATTATTGCACGCGCTGTGCAATGTTTCACAATGACTGCATATATATATTTCATGCATCACAATCGGGTCTCCGTATGGCGTCGGTCACTGACCGGGGTCGTGGAAAGTCCCCGTGTAGGATGTCCCGGGTGACTGATTACCCACCGGAGGTGCCGCCGTGCTGCATGCGCTGACGCTCGCGCTGGCGGACACCCTGAACTTCCTCCTCATCGGGGTGCTCATCGCCGTCGGCCTCGCCCAGACGACGAGGGAGAAGGGGGGACGCTACGGTGCGGTCGCCGGACTGCTCGTCTTCGGCGACTGGCTCGGGGTGCTGAGCCTGGCGCTGCTGACCCTGCTGGTGTTCGACGGGCTGGGCGACACCGTCGGCGCGCTCGTCGAGTCCCCGGTCTTCGCCCTGCTGCTGATCCTCACCGGTGTTCTGAGTGCGGTGCTCGCATGGCGTAGCGGGCGCCGCGTCCGCGACGGCGGCGCGCTGGGGGAGGACGGCACGGCCGCCGGGGACGGCGAGGACGGTGAGGACGGTGAGGACGGTGAGGGCGCTGCCGGTGCTGCGCCCGCCCAGGGCAACCCGCTGGTGCAGCGCATCATGGCGCCGTTGAAGAAGCCCAGCCCGGTCACCGTCGGTGTCGGCTTCGTCCTGGGCGTGGTGCAGTCGGCGACCTCGGTGCCCTTCTTCGCCGGGATCGCCGTGATCAGCGCCGGCGACTTCACCGTGGCGACCCGGTACCTCAGCATGATCGCCTATGCCTCGGTCGCGCTGAGCCTGCCGTTCCTCACGGCGTTGGCGATCGGGTACATCCGCTCCCACCCCTACAGCCGGATCGGCCGCGGCTTCGCCACGGTGCAGGACAATCAGGAGGCCGCGGCCCGGGTCGGCGGCTACATCGTCGCCGTCCTGCTCATCGGCCTCGGCCTGCTGCAGCTCCTGTAAGCGCCGTTCAGCTGAGGACCTCGAACGTCAGCCCCGCCGCGGTCAACCGGTCGATGAGGTTCTGCCCCATGGCCGTCGCGGTGGTGAGCTGGCCGGCGAGCTCCGGATTATGGTCGAATGCCAGGCACAGTGCGGACTCCGCCAGCATCTTGGCGGTCTCCGTGTAGCCCGGGTCCCCGCCGCTCACCCGGGTGTTGACGGTCTTGTCCGCGGCGGTGGCCACGAAGTCCACGGTGAACCAGGTCCGGTCCCGTCGCTCCTGGGAGGGGCCGTCACCCGCGGCGATCCGCTTGGCGATGGCACGGCGGACCGGAGGGATCTGGACGGCGGCAATGAGGAGCGGGAAGCCGATGATGGAGGCCGGGACCGCGAGGAACTTCTTCGCCCCCGCATTGTGGGAGTAGGTGAACTCCGGGCCGAAGTCCTCGATGTCCGGTACGGTGCGTGCCGACCTCTACACGATCTGACCGTCGATCGTCGGCAGGGGGATCAACCAGTTCTCCGTGACCGGATCCCGTCGCGGGCGCTCCGTCTTCAGCTTGGCCCGACGGTCCGTGGGGCGGGTCTCGATCTCATGGCGTTGCGACGACGCCTCCTTCAGGGGCCGCAGACGTGAGAACTGGTTCAGTGCGGAGTGCAGGGTGCCCGCGGACATGGTCGCGTTGGTCCGCACGACACCGCGCATCTCGATCGGGACGTCCCCGGGGAGCAGCCGGGCGGTGTACAGGGCCCCGAGATCGTGGGGGATGGAGTCGAAACCGCAGGCGTGGACGATCCTGGCCCCGGTCTTCCGCGCGGTGGCGTCGTTCTCCACGAACATCCGGTCGACGAACTCCGGTTCTCCCGTTAGGTCGACGTAGTCGGTCCCCTCCGCGGCACAGGCGGCGACGATGCCCGCCCCGTACTCCAGGTACGGACCCACCGTGGTGATGACGACCTTCGCCGAGCGCGCGACCTCGGCCAGCGAGCCGGGGTCCGTGGAGTCGGCGTGCAGCAGCCCGATCTCGGAGACGTCCGGGTTGATACCTGTCAGCCTGTCCCGGACCGCCTCGAGCTTGTCGCGGTTGCGTCCGGCCAGCGCCATCCTGCCGGAGCTGGGCAGGTGCTCGACCAGGTAGTCGGCGGTGAGACCGCCGGCGAAGCCGGTCGCGCCGAAGAGGACCACGTCGTACGGTCGTGCCGACTGTGCCGACTGTGCCGACTGTGCCGGGCCTGGATCGCTGTCTTGTATTCCGGTCATGGAGCCTTCCGGTGCGGTGAACGCACGAGTAGATGATGTGCAGCACCCGGAAGTCTAGTCGGCGACGAGGGGCTCCATGGTGAGTTCCGGGTGCTCCTTCTCCACGAAGGCGAGCTTCCACTTGTCACCGAACAGGGCGATCAGCTCGCCGTCGGAGCGGGTGAAGATCTCCACCCCGCGCTGGCGGCCCAGCTCGGGAGCGGACGCGGAGTCGGTGCGTCGGGCGACGGAGTAGGGGATCGGCTCGGTGACGGTCTCCACGTTGTACTCGACCTCCATCCGGGCCTGCATCACCTCGAACTGCATCGGGCCGACCGCGGCCATGACCGGGTTCGCGTCGCCACGGGCGTTGTTCTTCAGGATCTGCACGACACCCTCGGAGTCCAGCTGGTCCAGAGCCTTGCGGAACTGCTTGTACTTGCCGAGGGTCTTGGCCCGCAGCGTCCGGAAACTCTCCGGGGCGAACTGCGGCATCGGACGGAACTGGACCTTGCGTCCGGCGAAGATCGTGTCGCCGGGGGCCAGGGCGCCAGCGTTGACCAGGCCCACGATGTCGCCGGGGTAGGCGGCCTCGACCGTGTTGCGGTCACGTCCGAACACCGTCAAGGCGTACTTCGTGGAGAAGGAGCGTCCCGACTGGGCGTGGGTGACCTGCATGCCGCGGGTGAACTCGCCGGAGACCACGCGCATGAACGCCAGCTTGTCGCGGTGGTGGGTGTCCATACCGGCCTGCACCTTGAAGACCATGCCGGCGAAGTCGTCGCCGACCTCGCGCCGCTCGACGATCGCCGCCCCACCGGAGGACGCCGCAGCCGCGACGGCCTTCGGGTCCGATTCGCGCGCCTCCGGGTGCGGCGCCAGGGCACACAGGGTGTCGAGGATCTGGTGCACACCGAAGTTCAGCATCGCCGAGGCGAAGATCATCGGGGAGGTGGTGCACTCCAGGAACAGTTCCTGGTCATGCACCGCGCCGTCGGCGGCCAGCAGTTCGGCCTCCTCGGCGGCGGTGTCCCAGGCCTCGGCCTCCTTGTCGGACGCCTCGTCCGGGGGGTAGTGCTCCTCCGGGGCGATGGTGGAACCACCGGCGGTGCGCAGGAAGTGGATGTACTCGGCCACCTCACCGTCGTCGAGGCGGGCCAGACCACGGAAGTCGCCGGCCTCGCCCACCGGCCAGAACAGCGGGGTGGGCTGCAGGCCGATCTCGGTGACGATCTCGTCGACCAGCTCCAGCGGCTCCTTGCCGGGGCGGTCCCACTTGTTGACCACGGTGATGATCGGCAGGCCGCGGGCCTTGCACACCCGGAACAGCTTCAGGGTCTGCGGCTCCAGACCCTTCGCACCGTCGACCAGCATGACCGCGGCGTCCACCGCGGTGAGCACGCGGTAGGTGTCCTCGGAGAAGTCGGCGTGACCGGGGGTGTCGACGAGGTTGATCATGTACGGCTCACCGGTGTGGCCCTCGGGCGCGTACTCGAACTGCAGGGCGGAGGACGCCACGGAGATGCCGCGGTCCTTCTCCATGTCCATCCAGTCCGAGACGGTGGACTTACGTCCCGCCTTACCGTGGACGGCACCGGCCTCGGAGATGACCCGGGCGTGCAGCGCCAGGGCCTCGGTCAAGGTCGACTTACCGGCATCGGGGTGGGCGATGACGGCGAACGTACGGCGGCGGTGCGCCTCTGCGGTGATAGGGGAGTCTGACACGTCGGAACAGTCTACCTGCGTGCATACCGGCGGGGGAAAAGACCGTGACCGCGTAGCATGGAACCACGGTCTCAGGGCAGCGTGTGTGACGAACGCGCCAGGCCTGAGAGCCCGCTGACGACAGAATATCCGCAGAAATTCACAGCAATCCACAGAAATCCACAACTTTCTGGAGTGATAACCGTGACGACCGAGAAGACCGCAAAGATCGAGAACACAAGTACACGGAGAAATGTCGCGCAGAAGCTCATCGCCGACCACCTCGTCGACGGTGAGATGACACCGGGCAGTGAGATTGCCCTGACCGTCGACCAGACGCTCACCCAGGACGCCACCGGCACCATGGTGATGCTCGAGCTGGAGGCCATGGGGCTGGACCGGGTCAAGACCGAACTGTCGGTGCAGTATGTCGACCACAACCTGCTGCAGACCGACGAGAAGAACCCGGACGACCACGCCTTCCTCCAGTCGGCGGCGCAACGCTACGGGCTGTGGTTCTCCCGGGCAGGTAACGGTGTCTCACACCCGGTGCACCAGGCACACTTCGGTCGGCCCGGTGCGACGATGATCGGATCCGACTCGCACACCTGTGCCGCCGGTGCCCTGGGGATGCTGGCCATCGGTGTCGGTGGCCTCGAGGTCGCCATGGCGATGGCCGGTGAGCCCCTCTACGTGACCATGCCGGAGGTGTGGGGCGTGGAACTCACCGGTGAGCTCCCCGACTGGGTCTCCGCCAAGGACGTCGTGCTGGAGATGCTGCGCAGGCACGGGGTGAAGGGCGGGGTCGGCCGGATCATCGAGTACCACGGCCCGGGTCTGGAACAGTTGACGGCGATGGACCGGCACGTCATCGCGAACATGGGTGCCGAGCTCGGTGCAACCGCCAGTGTCTTCCCCGCCGACGACATCGCGCGTGACTACCTTGACGCCGTGGGACGCTCCGATGACTACACCAGGCTGGTCGCCGACGAGGGTGCAGAATACGACATCGCCGAGCACATCGATCTCGGCGAGCTCGAGCCCCTGATCGCCCGCCCGTCCTCGCCCGGCAATGTCGTGCCGGTGCGGGAGGTCCGGGACGAGGACGTCTCCCAGGTGGTGGTCGGGTCCTCGGCGAACCCCGGCCTGCGTGACTTCGCCGTCGTCGGCGAGATCCTCGACGGCAGGCAGACGGCCCGGGAGGTCTCGGTGGACATCAACCCGACGTCGCGGGAGGTGCTGGCCGACCTCATCGCAGGAGACTGGCTGACCTCACTGGTGACCGCCGGTGCGCGTATCCACCAGTCCGGCTGTATGGGCTGTATCGGGATGGGCCAGGCACCGGCCACTGGCCGGAACTCCCTGCGCACCATGCCGCGCAACTTCCCGGGCAGGTCGGGGACCGAGGAGGACTCGGTCTGGTTGTGCTCGCCGGAGACTGCGGCGGCTGCGGCGCTGACCGGTGAGATCACCGATCCACGCGAGCTGGAGTCGTTGTACGACATGACCTACCCCAGGCCGGAGATGCCGGAGAAGTTCAGCACCGTGGACGATATGCTGCTCGCCCCACTTGCCCCCGAGGAGGCGTCGAAGATCGAGCTGGACAAGGGGCCGAACATCTCCTCACTGCCGGACTTCGACCCCCTGGACGACCAACTGGATCTTCCGGTGGCTCTGGTCATGGACGACGATGTCTCCACCGACGAGATCATGCCGGCCGGTTCGCGCGTCCTGCCGTACCGCAGCAATATCCCGAAGATCTCGGAGTTCAGCTTCTCCCGTATCGACTCCACCTACTACGAGCGGACGGCGGACCTGGAGGGCGGCCATGTGGTCGTCGCCGGTGACAACTACGGGCAGGGGTCCTCGCGTGAGCATGCGGTGATCGCGCCACGCTACCTGGGGCTGCGCGCGGTGATCGCAAAGTCCTTCGCCCGTATCCACTGGCAGAATCTCGCCAACTTCGGGATTCTCCCACTCGAGTTCGACGACCCTGCCGCCCATGACCAGATATCGCAGGGCGACGAGGTCATCATCGACGGACTACGGGACGCCCTGCGCGGCGGAGACACGGTCCAGGCGACGATCGGCGGCCGGGACGTCCTGCTGCGACACCGCCTGTCCGACCGTCAGGTGGAGATGGTGATCGCCGGAGGGCGGATCCCGTACACGGCCGGGTCAGGAGATCGCGGTGGACGCCGGGGCGGCGACCGAACTACTGGACGAGGCCTGGTGGGGAGCGTCGGTGGCTCCGACGTCGAAACCCGGGGCGCTGTTCGTGCTCGGTGAGCGTTCGGTACCGCACGGCATCATCGTCGATGCGCAGGGCCGCCGCTTCGCCAATGAGTCGGAGTCCTATGTCGACCTGGGCCACCACATGCTGGAGCACGACAAGGACGGTGACTTCTGGCTGGTCACCGACAAGATCCATGCGTTGAAGTACCTGCGCAACTACATGCTCGACCCGTCCGGCGCGAAGGCGCTCAAGGCCGAGGGGGTGCTGCACAAGGAGGACACCATCGAGGAACTGGCGGTGAGCATCGGTGCGGACCCGGAGGTGCTGCGGGAGACCGTCGAGCGGTTCAACGGCTTCGCCCGCGCCGGGTGGACGGCGATTTCGGACGCGGCAACTCCGCCTACGACCGGTACTACTCCGACCCGAACGTGCACCCCAACCCGAACCTGGGCACGGTGGAGAAGAAGCCCTTCTCCGCGGTGAAGCTGGTCATCGGCGACCTCGGCACCAAGGGTGGTGTGGTCTGTGACGAGCACTCCCGGGCCCTGCGTGCCGATGGCAGTGTCATCGAGGGTCTGTATTCGGCGGGCAACAACTCTGCCGCCGTGATGGGACGGACCTACCCGGGGCCGGGGTCAACGATCGGCCCGGCGAGTGTCTTCGGGATGATCGCCGCCCGGCACATGGCCCGACAACAGGCCCGACACTAGACCAGCGTCGATCTCCCCACCGTTCCGGGTGCTAGGTGTAGTTCCCCGTGAGGTTGTGAACACGGCTATCGGAGGTGCGACCCCCTCAGCACGTGTTCACAACCTCACGGGGAACTACAGCTAGACCAGTGGCTTCTCCCATGCCCCGCGGACCTGCAGGTCCGCCGCTGCTGCCAGGTCCTCCAGTCGGGTGGTCTCGGCTTGGGTCAGACCCCCTGACTGCTCCGCCCGGGCAGCGCGTAGCTGCGACTCCACCTGCCGCGCCTTGGTCACCCCGATGATCGGGAGGGTACCCTTGCCCAGCGCCCACGCAGAGGCGACCTCGGCGACCGACAGGCCACCGTGGGCTTCCCCGATCTCCGACATGGCCGTGGTGAGAGTCTCTAGTTGCGGCAGGACGGCATTGTAGGTTGCCGCCCGGTCGCTGCCCTCCGGTAGCGGGTTCGCGGTGTTGTAGGCGCCGGTCAGTGCCCCCTGTTCCAGGACCATGTAGGAGTAGAAGTCCACGTTGGTGTCCAGGCAGTGCTGCAGGATCCCGGTGTCCTCGGAGTCACGGAACAGCAGACTGTAGTGGTTCTGCACCGCGGACAGCGGGATCCCTGCCTCGCCCAGGATCTCGGTCACCCGCTCGATCTGGGCCAGGCTGTGGTTCGACACACCGACCGTCCTGACCTTGCCCTGCTGAACCAGCGGGATGAGCTGCGGGGTCCACTTCTCGATGTCGTCCTGGTTGTGGATCCAGTACAGGTCCACGTGGTCGGTGCCGAGCCGCTGCAGGCTGGCGTCGAGCATGGTGGACATCGAGTTGTCGTACTGGTGGGCGATGCCCGGGGTGAACTTCGTGGATAGCTGGTAGGAGTCGCGGTCGTGGTCGGCGAGCAGTTCGCCGAGGATGCGTTCGGACTCGCCGAGGGCGTAGACCGGTGCGGTGTCCCACAGGGTCAGCCCATTCGCCATCGCGGCCTCGACGACGGGGCGCAGGTCGTCGGTGTCCAGGTGGTTGCCGAAGACAGTGTCACCACCGACCTTGCCGGACCCCCAGGACCAGGTGCCGAGGGCCACGGAGGGACGCGTGAACGGAGAGTCAGGTGAGTCAGGTGAGCCAGGGGAGTGCTGCGGTGCGGAGGTCATGCCCCGATGCTACGTCTGCTCCTGACGCGGTGCCGCTCCGGAGAAGAACCGGCGCGTCCACGTCTCGTCCTTGTACTGGGCGGGAACCGCGCCGCCCAGCAGGCGTCGCATCGCCGTCGACATCGCCGTCGACATCGCCGGTGTGGCGTCGGCCAGCAGTTCGGTGTCGGACGCGAGCAGGACGATGTTGCCGTACCGTCGACCCTTCAGCATCGGGGGATCGGCGATGACGGCGACGTGCTCCCACACCTCGGCCATGCCGGCGAGCTCGGCCTTCGCCCCGCGGAGATCGGCGTGGTCGCCGCAGTTCGCCACGTAGAGCCCACCGGGGGCCAGTCCGCGGCGGCAGTGCGTGAAGAAATCAACCGTCGTCAGGTCGTACGGGGTGACGTCACCGGCGAAGACATCGCGGATGATCACGTCCCGACTGTCCGGGACGAAGGACTCGGCGACGTCCCAGGCATCGTCCACCCGGATCTTCACCCGGGGGCTGCGCGGTAGGTCGAAGGAGGAACGCACCAGGTCCGCCAGGGCCCGGTCCAGCTCCACCACCGTGTTGCGTGAGGTGGGGTAGACATCGGCGAAGTAGCGGGCCAGGGAACATGCACCACCGCCCAGGTGGGTCAGACGCAGGGTCGCGGGATCCAGCCCAGCCTCCGGCAGATGGGACTCCACCGCCACGGCGATCCACTGCATGTACTCGAAGACCAGCTCGCGTGGGGCACCGATCACCACGTGCGAACTGGGGACACCGTTGACCTTGATCACCCAGCCGTCGTCGAGGTATGGGTCGGGTTCGAGCTCGATGGGGCCGGAACTGCCCTCGTAGATGCCGGCTACCGGGGACTCCGTGCCCTGGGCGCTCCGGTTGTTCCGGGAGTGTCGGGCCATGTCCTCAGTTCATCTCCCCGGCACCGCCGAAGAGCCAGGCGACGACGAGCGCGCCGGGGTCGATGACACCGCGTGCCCGGTCGCCGAGGTAGGATGCCCGACCCTTGTGGCCGGACAGGTCGGCGGTGGAGCGGGCGCCCTCCATCGCCGCCGCATGGATCGCGGCGAGGTCTGGTGCGGCATCGGGGGAGGACGCGCCAGCGCCGGTCACCGCGTCCTTCGCGGCGGCGGCCGCAGGGGCGAGGGCATCCACCATGGTGCGGTCACCGGGGGCGGCACCTCCCAGCCCAGTCACGGCGACGAGGGCACGTTGCAGGGCCTCGGCGAGTTCTCCGGCGGTGAGTCCGGCATCCGCCCCGCCGGCGGCGGTGACGGACATCTCGCGGAACAGTGTTCCGAACACCGCACCCGATGTGCCACCGGCACGGACGAAGAGCCGGTTGGCCAGCGCCGCCAGCACGTCCGCATCAGAACCGGTCAGTGGTTGCGGTAGATCACCGAAGGCTGCCTGCATATTCGTCCCGAAGTCACCGTCGCCGGCCAGCCGGTCGAGCTCGGTGAGATCGTCGACGGCACCGACGACCCCGGCGACGAAGGCGGACAACCATTCGTTGGTCCCGTCCTCCGGGCCACCACCCGGAATGTCCTCGGGGACGTGCATGGTGGCGTCCACCGGGGCAGGGTCGACACCGATGGTCTGCGGCCATGCCGGGGCAGAGGTGGGTGCATCGAGCAGATCGAGGATCTCTGTGCCTGCTGCGGCCGCGGTGCCCTTGCCGAGGCGGGTGAGGCTCACCGAGACACCCGCCATGTTCACCGAGGTCACGTAACTGCCGACGAAGCTGCGGGCGACCCGGATCCCGGCGTCGGTGAGGCGGCGCAGCACATGGTCGAAAACCAGGTTCAGCTCCAGGAGGGTCGTTCCGCCCAGTCCGTTGACCAGGCCGATCACCGAGTCTCCCGCGGTCAGTCCCAGGTCGTCGACGATACCGTCGACCAGGCGGGAGGCCACCTCGGCGGCCTCGGAGACGCCGGTCCGTTCCACCCCCGGCTCACCGTGGATGCCGACACCGATCTCCATCTCACCCTCGTCGAGATCGAAGGTGTCACGACCGGACGTCGGCAGATGCCCCGGTGCCAGGGCTGCGGCCATGGACCGGGAGTTGTCGGCGACGGTCCGGGCGACGCGGCTGACTTCATTGAGCGAGTAGCCCCGGTGGGCGGCGGCGCCGGCGACCTTCTCGACGAGAATCGTCGCCCCGGTCCCGCGGCGACCCGGTCCGTCCGAACTCTCCGGGTCTGCTGAGCCACCGGTGGCGACGTCGTCGGCGACGATGACCTCGCGGGTGTCCACCTCCGGCAGTCCCTGTCGGGCGACGCGGAAGTTGATGATGTCCCCGGTGTAGTTCTTCACGATGTGGACCACGCCCCGGCCGCCGCCGGCGTCATTGGCCCAGCGGGTGGCCTCGGTGATCTGGACGGCGTTCGGGGAGGTGAACAGGTGGCCGGGGACCGCGGCGGCGAGCATCCCCTCGCCGAGGAATCCGGAATGCATCGGCTCATGTCCGGAACCGCCGCCGGAGATGACCGCGACGGCAGGGCCACCCGCATCGGTGACGACCGGGGTCGCCCGGGCGATGAATCCGTGATCGTCCCAGCGGGCATCGGGATGGGAGGCGACAAAGCCGCCGAGTGACTGTGCGAGGAAGGTGTCGGGGGTGTCCCGGAACGACCGGGGCAGGGAACCGGAAAGAGAGCGGGGAGACGATTCAGCCATGCCCGCATTTTACTCTTGACCGGGAACCCGGGAGATCAGCGCCGCCCGTGGATCTCATTCTGGGCCGCGGACAGCCCCTTTCCGGCGATGATCTCCACCGCATCGGCTGCGGTGTCGGCGACGGCCTCCCAGTCATGCTCGGCGTCGAGCGCGGTCAGCACGTGCTCGACCACACCGGTGCCGGCGGCGGGGCGTCCGATACCGACCCGGACCCGGATGTAGTCACGCGTGCCGAGCTTCTCGGTGATCGACTTCAGTCCGTTGTGGCCGTTCTCGTTGCCACCGAGCTTCACCTTCACCACGCCGGGCGGCAGGTCGAGTTCATCGTGGACGGCGATGACGTGGTCGGCGTCGATGCCGTAGGACGTCGCGAGCGGGGCGACGGCCTCACCGCTGAGGTTCATGAAAGTGGTGGACCGTACCAGCAGGACGCCCTCGGTGCCCTCACCACCCTCACCACCCTCACCACCGTCAGCACCGTCACCGCCGAGCTCGATCCGGGACACGGCCGCCTTGACCCCTCGCACCGGCGACAGGTCGGCACCGCGTCGTTCCAGCAGCCGGTCGACGGCCAGGTAGCCGACATTGTGCCGGGTACCGGCGTACTTCGCCCCCGGGTTGCCCAACCCGATGACCAGCCACTGGGCCGGAGGCAGAGCAGACTCGGCGGTCTTCTCCACCCGCTCGCGGCGGAGCGACGGCAGCAGGGTGATCAACTTGTGCAGGATGCTCATGGGGTCACCCTACCTACGGCGACATCCTCGGCGAGGTCCGCGGCATCGGCCAGTACGATCGGCAGCTCCTTGTTCTCCGCGGCGGAGAAAGGCTTCAGGACGTACGACGCCGGGGCCATGCGTCCGGGGGGTCGTCCGATACCGACCTGCAGGCGGGGGAAATCGCGGGTGCCCAGCGACTTCGCCACGTCCTTCAACCCGTTGTGAGCGTTGAGCCCACCACCGTTCTTGAGCTTCATCTGGCCCAGGTCGAGGTCGAGCTCGTCGTGGATCACCAGCACGTGGTCGGCGGGGATCCGGTAGTAGGTGGCCAACGCCTTGACCGGCCCGCCGGAGGTGTTCATGTAACTGCGCGGGACGGCCAGGATGACACGCTCGTCGCCCAGGCGGGTTTCGGCGACCCGGGCGTTGAGCTTGCGGTTCACGCTCAGGGTCGCCGGCCTGGCCGGGCCACCGCACTGCCCGGCGAGTTCGTCGATGACCATCGCGCCGATGTTGTGGCGGGTACCGGCGTACTCGGTGCCGGGGTTACCGAGCCCGACAATGAGAAAAGGAGACTGGGCAGTGTTGTTCACTGCTCCAGTCTCCCACACGGGTCCCGGGGGACCGTGCTCACGGTAGGACCGTCGAGAGGACTACTCCTCGGAGTCGCCCTCGGACTCGGCCTCGCCCTCGGCGGGAGCCTCGGCCTCGGTGGACTCCTCGGGCTCCGGTGCGACCTCGGGGGCGATGACGTTGACGATCAGAGTGTCGGCGTCGGACACCAGGGAGGTGTTGGCCGGCATCTGCAGGTCGCCGGCGAGGACCTGGTCGCCGATCTCCTTGCCCTCGATGGAGAAGGTGATCTCCTCGGGGATGGAGAGCACGTCGGCCTCGACGGTGACGACGTCGGCGTCCTGGACGACCTGGGTGCCGGCAGCGGCCTCGCCCTCGGCGACGACCGGGACGTCGACCTCGACCTTCTCGCCGCGCTTGACGGAGAGCAGGTCGGCGTGGTCGATGTCCAGGGTCAGGACGTTCTGGTCCACGGCCTTGATCATGCACAGGTTGTCCTCGCCGTCGACCTCGACCTCGAGGATGGCGTTGACGCCGTGGTTACGGACGATGCCCTGGAACTCGAGCAGGTCGAAGCTCACGTGGAACGGCTCGTGGAAGGATCCGTACAGCACGGCCGGGACGCGCCAGTCGCGACGCAGACGACGGGAGGCACCCTTGCCGAACTCGGTGCGGGGCAGGGCGCTGATGCGGATGATGTTGCTCTTGGACATGGTGTCCTCCTGGGTAGTGAAGATAGGGAAAGAACTGACGTTCATCTGTGCTGTCTCACGAAAAAAGCCGCAGGCAGGCTGCGGCTTCACGAAGTTCGTACGATCAGTCCCAGGGGAACACCATGGAACATATTCGCGCCGATAACGGCCGGTTCTGCACCAGCCCTCGCCGAGACGAGGGACAGTGTATCACTCGAAGAGCGTGGTGACCGAACCGTTCTCGAAGATCTCGTGGACGGTCTTGGCGACCAGCGGGGCGATCGGCAGGACGGTGAGGTTGTCCCAGCCCTCGGTGTCCTGGGGCAGGGTGTCGGTGGTGATGACCTCACGGGCGCCGCAGCTGTTGAGACGCTCGCGGGCCGGGCCGGAGAAGACACCGTGGGTGGTGGCGATGATGACGTCACCGGCACCGGCCTCGCGCAGCACCTGCACGGCGCCGGCGATGGTTCCGCCGGTGTCGATCATGTCGTCGAGCAGGATGCAGGTGCGGCCGTCGACGTCACCGACGACGCGGTTGGCGGTGACCTTGTTGGCCACGTCCATGTCACGGGTCTTGTGGACGAAGGCCAGCGGGGCGCCGCCGAAGACGTTGGACCACTTCTCGGCGACCTTGACACGACCGGCGTCGGGGGAGACCACGCAGAGGTCGTCCATGCCGTACTTGTCGATGATGTAGTCGGTGAGGATCGGCATGGCGTGCATGTGGTCCACCGGGCCGTCGAAGTAGCCCTGGATCTGGTCGGTGTGCAGGTCCACCGAGACGATCCGGTCCGCGCCGGCGGTCTTGAGCAGGTCGGCGATCAGGCGGGCGGAGATCGGCTCGCGGCCGCGGTGCTTCTTGTCCTGGCGGGCGTAGGGGTAGAACGGCAGGATCGCGGTGATGCGCTTGGCGGAGCCGCGCTTCAGGGCGTCGATCATGATGAGCTGTTCCATGACCCACTTGTTCAGCGGCTGCGGGTGAGCCTGAAGCACGAAGGCGTCGGAGCCACGGACCGACTCCTCGAACCGCACGAAGATCTCGCCGTTGGCGAAGTCGTGGGCGGTGGTGGGGGTCAGCTCGATGCCGAGTTCGCGGGCGACGGCTTCGCCCAGCTCGGGGTGAGCACGACCGGAGAAGAGCATCAGGTTCTTCTGATTGTCGATCCAGTGGGACACGGGTTCTACGACCTTTCCTACGCGGTTAGGAATCTCAGAGTTTATCGCTGAAATGAGTGTAGGGTGCAGGCTTTGCCTGAACCCAATCAGGGTTATCTGCCGGGGTTCCCGGCCTGCGTACCGGAACTTCCGTCAGCGCCGTCAGCGCCGTCAGCGCCGTCAGTGCCGGCGGCTTCAGCAGCTTCAGCGGCCGGAGTGCCCGGGCGCTTACGCACCACCCAGCCCTCGATGTTGCGCTGGCGCCCCTCGGTGATCGCCAGAGCGCCGGCGGGGACGTCGTCCTTGATCACGGTGCCGGCGCCGGAGTACGCGCCGTCGCCGACGGTGACCGGGGCGATGAACATGGTGTCCGAACCGGTACGCACGTGCGAACCGACGGTGGTGTGGTGCTTGGTGACACCGTCGTAGTTGACGAAGACGCTGGACGCACCGATGTTGGACTGCTCACCGATCGTGGCGTCGCCGACGTAGGTGAGGTGGGGGACCTTCGACCCGGTGCCGATGGTGGCGTTCTTGGTCTCGACGAAGCCGCCGAGCTTGCCGTGGTCGCCGAGGGTGGTGCCGGGACGAAGGTAGGTGAAGGGGCCGACCTCGGCGTGGGCACCGATGACGGAATCGATGGCATGGGTGCGCACCACCGAGGAGGCCTCGCCGACCGTGACGTTCACGAGGGTGGAGTCCGGGCCGACGGTGACGTTGTCGGCGATGGCGGTGGTGCCTTTGAGCTGTGTGCCGGGCAGGACGGTGACATCGCGGCCGATGGTGACCTCGACGTCGATCCAGGTGGTGTTCGGGTCGACGACGGTCGCTCCGCCGCGCATCGCGGCCTCCACGGTGCGACGGTTGAGCTCGGCACCGGCGGCGGCGAGCTGGACCCGGTCGTTGACCCCGGCGAGTTCACGGGGGTCGTCGGAACGGTGGGCGCGCACCGGGTGGCCGTCGTGGCGGGCGATGCCGAGCACGTCGGTGAGGTAGAGCTCGCCCTGGGAGTTGTCGGCGCGCAGCCGGGTCAGGGCGTCCCGCAGGATGGTGGCGTCGAAGGCGAAGACACCGGAGTTGATCTCGGTGACGGCCTTTTCGGAGGCCGTGGCGTCCTTCTCCTCGACGATGGCAGTGACCTCGTTCTCGTCGTTACGGATGATGCGGCCGTAACCGTAGGCGTCCGTCAGGTCCGTGGTGAGCACCGTCACGGCCGTCGGCACCTCGGTGTGCGCGGCGTGCAGGTGACCGAGGGTGTCGCCGGTCAGCAGCGGGACGTCGGCGTTCGTCACGATGACGGTGCCCTCGAACCCGTCCAGTGCGGGCATGGCGCACTGGACGGCGTGGCCGGTGCCGAGCTGCTCCTCCTGCACGGCGAGGTCAACCGGGGCGCTGAGTTCGCCGGCGATCGTCTCGGCGGCGGGGCCGACCTGGTCGCGGCCGTGACCGACGACGGCGACGATGCGCTCGGGGGAGACGGTGTCCGCGGCGTGCAGACTGTGCGCCAGCAGGGTCCGTCCGCCGATGGAGTGCAGGGTCTTCTGCGTGGCGGATTTCATGCGGGTCCCGGCACCGGCGGCGAGTACGACGACGGCGACCGGCTTGTTCTGTTCAGTCACGATGGGCGGTGTCCTTACACATTGGCGGTCGACTGCGGAGGTGGATCACGCGAATGACCGACAGTCTAACGCCGCGGCGGAGAGATTCAGTGCACGGGCCGCCCCTCCCGGACATGAAAAGCTCCCCCACCAGGACTCGAACCTGGAATGACGGTACCAAAAACCGCAGTGTTGCCGATTACACCATGGGGGAATGCCCGGGGCCGGGGCTCGATCGCCCGTCCCGGTCAACCGGTCACTCTACCTGATGGTCGTCAGACTACGATGGTTGCCCATGAGTGCCACCCACACAACCCCGACACCTCCGCTGTCCGGGGTGCTGCGTTCCGTCGCCTCCGATCCGAAGCTGAGGGGCATGGTCACCCACGTCGGTGACCGGCGTCTGCACCTGCAGGGCCCGGAGGCGGCGTGGCCGTTTGCCGTCGGCGCGCTGGCACAGCATGCCCCGGTGCTTCTGGTGACGGCGACGGGGCGCCAGGCCGAGGACCTGACGGCCCAGCTCACCGCGATGCTGGGGGACACGGTGGCGCTGGTGCCGTCCTGGGAGACGTTGCCGCACGAGCGGCTGTCGCCGGGGGTGGATACGGTGTCGCAACGTCGTCAGGCGCTCTACCGGCTCGCCCACGGCCAGGTGCAGGTGCTCGTCGCCCCCACCCGCTCGGTGGTCCAGCCGGTGATGGCCGGCCTGGGGGAGGTAGAACCGGTGCGGCTGGTGGAAGGCGAGGAACTCGACTTCGCCGAGGTGCAGAAGCGTCTGGTGGAATTCGGTTACACCCACTCCGACGTGGTGGGATGCCGTGGGGAGTTCGCGACCCGCGGCGGGATCCTCGACATCTTCCCGGCGACCGCGGAGATGCCGGTGCGTGTCGAGTTCTGGGGCGACGAGGTCAGTGAGGTCCGCGCATTCTCGGTGGGGGACCAGCGGACGATCCCGGAGGCGGTCACGCAGGTGGTCTTCGCCCATCCCGTCCGGGAGCTCCTGATCACCGACGACGTCGCCCGGCGGGCGGAGTCGCTGGCGCGGGAGAACGCGGGGAACCCGGAGCTGGCGGAGGCTTTCGACAAGATCAGCCAGCACACCCCGGTGCAGGGCATGGAGTCGCTGATCCCGTTGCTCTACGACGGGCCGATGCAGACGCTTCCCGAGCTCATGCCCGACGGCGCCCATACCGTGGTGCTCGCACCGGCCGCCGTGCAGCGACGCGCCGAGGACCTCATCGCGACCGGTCGCGAGTTCCTTGCCGCGGGGTGGGAGGTCGCGGCGATGGGTGGTGCCGCTCCGGTGGACGTCAGCTCCATCGCCGACGGTTCCGGTGACCGGGACGTGGACCGGGCGGGGTACCGGAGCATGGAGTCGCTGCAGAAGACGCAGGACGCGCTGGGGGTGCCGTGGTGGACGTTGTCGCCGACCGGTGTGGCGGACTGGGACGACGGCGATGACGGGGATGCTGAGCCGCTGCTGCTCGACTTCGACGTCGCTCCGGCACCGCACGGAGAGATGGAGGCCATCGGCCAGCTGATGTCCACGATCCGTCGTCGGGTGGAGGACGGCGGACGGGTGGCCTACGCTGCACCGTCGCCGACGATCGTGGCCCGGATGCTGCGGCGGTTCCGGGAGGCCGGGATCGCAGCAGAGGCCGTGGGCGTGGACCTTGACGGCATCACCGGGCAGGGCAGGATGCGGCGGTCGAAGCACACCCCCGACGAGGTGCCCGCCACCGGGACGGTCAGCATCTACCAGGCCGCGGCACATGCCGGGCTGGACACCCGGGAGCTGCTGTTCATCACCGAGTCCGACGTCACGGGTAACCGTGTCGAGGCCAGTGCGACCGGGCGCCGTAAACCCGCCAAGAAGCGCAACCGGGTGGATCCGCTGGCCCTGGCCCCGGGTGACCTGGTCGTCCATGACCAGCACGGCATCGGCAAGTTCGTGAAGATGACCGAGCGGACGATCGGCAAGGGGCCGGACGCGTCCCGACGCGAGTACCTGGTGCTGGAGTACGCCCCGTCGAAGCGGGGTGGTCCCGGTGACCAGCTCTACGTCCCGATGGACCAGCTGGACCTGCTGTCCCGCTATGTCGGCGGCGAGAAACCGTCGCTGTCGAAGATGGGCGGGTCGGACTGGAAGAACACCAAGAAGAAGGCACGCGGGGCGGTCCGGGAGATCGCCGGGGAGCTGGTGCAGCTCTACGCGGCCCGGCAGGCCGCACCCGGTTACGCCTTCGACCCGGACTCGCCGTGGCAGCGGCAGATGGAGGAGGCGTTCCCCTTCACCGAGACCGAGGACCAGTTCAACGCCATCGAGGCGGTGAAGGGTGACATGGAGAAGCCGGTGCCGATGGACCGGGTGATCGTCGGTGACGTCGGCTACGGCAAGACCGAGGTGGCGGTGCGTGCGGCGTTCAAGGCCGTGCAGTCCGGCAAACAGGTCGCCCTGCTGGTGCCGACCACGCTGTTGGCGCAGCAGCACTACCGCACGTTCATCGACCGGATGCAGGACTTCCCCACACAGATCCGGGAACTGTCCCGGTTCACCTCGCCGAAGGAGTCCACGGAGATCTTCGCGGGAATGGCCGACGGCACTGTCGACATCGTGATCGGCACCCACCGGTTGCTGGGCACCGGTATCCAGTGGAAGAACCTGGGGCTGATCGTCGTCGACGAGGAGCAGCGCTTCGGTGTGGAGCACAAGGAACACATCAAGTCGCTGCGTACCCACGTCGACGTGCTGACGATGTCGGCCACACCGATCCCGCGCACCCTGGAGATGTCGATGGCGGGCATCCGTGAGATGTCGACGATCCTCACCCCGCCGCAGGACCGGCATCCGGTGCTGACCTACGTCGGCTCACAGGACGAGAAGCACGTGGCCGCGGCGATCCGCCGGGAGCTGCTGCGCGACGGGCAGGTCTTCTACGTCCACAACAAGGTAAGGAGCATCGAGGACACCGCCTCGCGGATCCGGCAGCTCGTCCCGGAGGCGCGGGTGGTCGTCGCCCACGGTCAGATGAGCGAGGAACAGCTGGAGACCACCGTGCAGGGGTTCTGGGACCGGGAGTTCGACGTGCTGGTGTGCACGACCATCGTCGAGACCGGGCTGGACATCGCCAACGCCAACACCCTGATCGTGGAGAACGCCCACCATATGGGCCTGTCCCAGCTGCACCAGCTACGTGGTCGGGTCGGGCGGTCGCGTGAGCGCGCCTACGCCTACTTCCTCTACCCGAAGGGGGAGACGCTCACCGAGACGTCCTACGACCGGCTGACCACGATCGCGCAGAACAATGACCTCGGCGCGGGCATGGCGGTGGCGATGAAGGACCTGGAGATGCGTGGTGCGGGCAACGTCCTGGGTGCCGAGCAGTCCGGGCACATCGCCGGGATCGGTTTCGACCTCTACGTCCGGCTCGTCGGTGAAGCTGTCGAGGCCTTCCGTGCGATGGCGGACGGGGAGACGGTGGACGGTTCGGACACGGCGGAACGACGGGAGATCCGGATCGACCTGCCCGTCGACGCGCACATCCCGGTGACCTACATCGCCAGCGAGCGGCTGCGGCTGGAGGCCTACCGTAAGTTCGCCGAAGCCACCGACGACGAGGCGTTGGAGCAGGTGCTGGAGGAGTTGCGGGACCGCTACGGTGACATCCCCGAGGAGGTGCAGCGGCTCGTGGTCGTCGCACGCCTGCGGATGGTGTGCCGGGACCTGGACGTCACCGAGGTCGTCCAGACCGGGGCGAAGATCAGTTTCTCCCCGATCACGCTGGCAGACTCCGGGCAGGTGCGTCTCAAGCGGCTGTTCCCCGCGGCGACGTACCGGGCGACACCCAAGACGGTGCTGGTCCCGGTGCCGAAGGAGGGGTCCGGGATGCGGGCCGTCGCCCTGCGCGACCTCGACCTGGTCCAGTGGTGCGCCAATGTGTTGACCGACCTGGCGGGCGTGCCGCGACGCGACGTCACAGCGGTGGCCGGACACACGGAGCCGGTTACCCGCTGAGACCGGACGGTGACCCGGTACACTGACCTCCATGTCAGTCGTGCTGCTGGATCCCAGGTTCCCCGCGATGCTGCCTGTGGAGGCGGTACCGCTGCTCGGTGATGACGTCTGCTACACCGAGGAGGTGCCCGTACGGATCCGTTGGGTCATCGCCGACCTCGGCGGGCACACGGTGGACGACACCGAGGTGATCGTCACCACCGACCTCGCCAATGAAGCCGTCATGGAGCGCCTCGAGCGGGGGGACAAGCTGGTCAAGGCGCCGAGTCTGCTGATGGAGATGGCCGGGGACCGGGAGATCGAGGCGGCGTCGGACCCGGCGCTGACTGCGACGACCGGGCAGCAACCGGCAGCCGTGGACTACTCGGGCGGCGGCGTCGTGGACGGGGAGATCGTCGGCACGGACGACCACACCGCCGCGGTGGCCGGGCTGCGTCGGACCTCGCGCACCGAGGTGCCGTCGTCGGTGATGGACGAGGTCGAGGATGCCGTGGCGTTGATGACCCGTGCGATGCGACAGGGGGAGTGGGAGCAGTCCCAGACCCACCACTCGTTGCTGGCCTACCTCCGGGAGGAGACCGAGGAACTGGCCGAGGTCATCGACCAGGTGGGACCCGGTGAGGACGAGTCCGGGATCGACCAGCAGGAGCTGTGCACGGAACTGTCGGACATCCTGCTGCAGGTGCTCTTCCACGCGGAGATCGCGAACCGGCGGGGCGCGTTCGACATCGGGCATGTCGCCGGTGCATTCGTGGCGAAGATGCGGTCACGGGCGCCGTACCTCTTCGAGGACGTGGAGCGTCCGGTGTCCCGTGACGAGCAGGACCGCCTGTGGGCCGAGGGACGGGTCAGTGAGGGGAAGCCGGCGCACAAGGAGGAGGCGACACACCGTGAGGAACCGCATGCGACGACATTCGCCGCGGTGACGAACCCGACAGAGACGCCCTCGGCACCCTCGGCACCATCGGCACTGGCGGCGGCGGAAGAGGTCATCATCCTGGCCCGTCGGAACGGCCTGCATGACTCCGAGATCCCGACGGACATCCGGTTCCCGATGATCGGCCTGGAACGGGACAATGTCGGCGACTCGGACAACCGGCTGATCACTGCGGTGGAGACGTTCCGCCGTGAGCTGGAGCACCGCTTCGGGGACTCCTCGGACAGCTGGGGGAAGTAGCGAGACGGCAGTTAGGGCGGTCAGAACGACCAGTCGGTCTCCTCGGTCGCCTCGGTACGCCCGATCACGTAGGCGGAGCCTGAGCCACTGAAGAAGTCGTGGGTCTCGGCGGATTCGGGTGACAGTGCGGCGAGGATCTCCGGTTCGACTCCTGCGGATTCCTTGTCGTACTGCGGGGCGTATCCGAGGTTCATCAGGGCCTTGTCTGCGTTGTAGTGGACGAAGGCATCGACCCCGGAGTACCTGAGCCTGTTGCCGGGCTCGTCGGTGACGAGTTGATAGAGGTCCTCGGAGTACTCGCGCTCCAGGGCGAGGAGCTCCGCGGTGAGATTCAGGGTGAAGTCCTCCATTTCTCCAGCGCGCTCAGGGTGTGCCTCCAGGCCCTGCTGGTACTTGTATCCGGAGTAGTAGCCATGCACGGCCTTGTCGCGCAGGATCAGACGGATCATGTCCGCCGTGTTCATCATCACCCCTCGGCTGGAGTACCACAGAGGCAGGTAGAACCCTGCGTAGAGGAGTAGGGACGACAGCAGGGTCGCCGCGACCTTGCGTTTCAGAGGATCGTCTGACCGGTAGTGGGCCATGACGTCGGTGGCACGGCGTTGAAGTACCGTATTGTCCACGGACCAGGTGTAGGCGTCCTGAATCTCGGCTGAGCTGCACATGGTGCTGAATACCGAACTGTAACTACGGGCGTGAACCGCCTGCATGAAGGCGATGTTGGCGTAGACGGCCTGCTCGTGTTCGGTGCGGGCGTCGGGAATCTGGCTGATCTCGCCGACGGTCGCCTGGACGGTGTCGAGGAGGGTCAGCCCGGTGAACACCCGCGTGGTCAGCGTCCGCTGCCGGTCGGTGAGGCTCCACCAGTTGCTGAGGTCATTCGACAGCGGGACCTTCTCCGGCAGCCAGAAATTGCTCGTCAATCGCTGCCAGATCTCCAGGTCCTTGGAGTCCTGGATCCGGTTCCAGTTCACTGGACGGAGGGGCACATCCGACCCGTTCTGCCACTGCGGGGGAGTCTGGGAATGGTCGATGTAGGTCATGGATTCTCCTTTATGGCTGGGGTAGTGGTCGGGGGCCGGCACAGAGTCGGTCCCACTGGCGCAGGAGGCCGTCGCGGACGGTGTCCACGTCGCGTCGGGTGCCGAGAAGCTCGAAGCGGTAGAGCTCCGGTACTTCACACTTCCTTGCAATGATCGGCCCTGCGGCGCAGTAGGCGGCACCGAAGTTCGTGTTCCCGGCGGTGATGACGCCGCGGATCCACTGCCTGTTCTCCGGCTCATTGAGGAAGTGGATTACCTGGCGAGGGACGGTTCTTTCTGCGGCGCCGCCACCGTAGGTCGGGGTTACCAGAACAAATGGTTGGCGGACCGCGAGTGGGGGCTCACCGCGTCGCAGGGGTATCCGGACTGATGGGAGACCGACTTTGCTGATGAACCGGCGCGTGTTTTCTGACACCGAAGAGAAGTACACGAGCAGCGGACCGCGCCGTGAGTCGAAGTTCAATGGCATGAACTTCAATGTACCATGTAATGAACACCGTGCTACGATCGCCGACGTGACCTTGTCCCCACTACCGAAGGAGAACTGATGTCCCACGAGACAAAGATCACGGAACCCATGAAAAGCATGCTCGGAACCCAGCTGCCGATCCTTGCGACGGTTAGTGACCCGACAACCCCGAATATCGGCCCGAAACGGTCGCTCCGTGTCTACAACGACCACACCCTGATCTACAACGAGAACACCGGTGGCCAGCACCTCGAGAATATTGAGGCAGGGTCACGCGTCGCCGTGGCTGTGATCGACCGTGAGGCGCTCGACGGCTACCGCTTCCTCGGCCGTGCCGAAGCGGTCACTGACGGCCCGGCGTGGGACAACTGCCTGGAGTTCGCTGCCGCCAACGGAATGAAGGAACCGAAGCGTGCCGTCCTGATCCACCTGGACACGATCTTCTCCCTGGCATCCGGGAAGAAGGCAGGAACGGTGATCACCGACGAGACCCCGGGGTCCTCGGAATGACGGTGACGGCCGCAGGATTCCGGACGCTGTTCCGGAGCGTTCCGCAGGACGTATGGATCGTCACGACGAGGGACGCGGACGGTAGTCCGGTCGGTACGACGGTGTCGTCGTTGACGTCGGTGTCCTCGGATCCGCCGACAGTCGCTTTCTCTCTCCGGGAGAGTGCGTCGGTGCTGCCGCAGTTTCTTGCCGCGGAGCAGGTCCTCGTCCACGCGATGTCGACCGAGGGAGTCGAGGCTGCACGGACATGCGCTGAACACGGTGCGGACCGGTTTGCGCAGGTCGAGTGGCAGACCGGTCTCGGGGGGCTTCCCCAGGTCGACGGTGTGTACGGGTGCCTGCTCACTCGGGTGACCAGGACCATCCCCGTTGCAGGAAGTGCCTTGTTCATCTGCCCGGTACAGGCCACCTGGATCCCGGGTTCCCCCGGGCCACCGGCGCTGTACCGGGACAGGTCATTCAACTGGACGGTCGCAGAGTCCGGATCGGAGAGCGAGTACTGATGACTACCACAATGCAGGCAGATCAGCTGGACTACCACCAGCTCAATGCGCTGCTCAATCTGTACGATGCCGACGGTCAGATCCAGTTCGACAAGGACCGTGAGGCCGCCAACCAGTACTTCCTGCAGCACGTCAACCAGAACACCGTCTACTTCCACGACCTGGAAGAGAAGATCGGTTACCTGGTCGACAACAAGTACTACGACCCGGAGGTGCTCGGCAAGTACGAGTTCGCCGACATCAAGGCGCTGTTCAAGCGCGCATACTCCCACAAGTTCCGTTTCAAGACGTTCCTCGGTGCCTTCAAGTACTACACGTCCTACACGCTGAAGACCTTCGACGGACGATGCTACCTCGAGCGTTACGAGGACCGCGTATGCATGGTCGCGCTGGGTCTGGCCGACGGTGACATCACACTGGCCGGCCATCTTGTCGACGAGATCATCGGCGGCCGGTTCCAGCCGGCCACGCCGACCTTTTTGAACATCGGCAAGGCACAGCGGGGCGAGCCGGTGTCCTGCTTCCTGTTGCGCATCGAGGACAACATGGAGTCCATCGGCCGTTCCATCAACTCCGCGCTGCAGTTGTCGAAGCGTGGCGGTGGTGTGGCGCTGTTGCTGAGTAACCTGCGTGAGACCGGGGCGCCGATCAAGCACATCGAGAACCAGTCGTCCGGTGTGATCCCGGTGATGAAGCTGCTGGAGGACTCCTTCTCCTACGCCAACCAGCTCGGTGCACGTCAGGGGGCCGGTGCGGTGTATTTGAACGCCCACCACCCGGACATCATGAAGTTTCTCGACACCAAGCGCGAGAACGCCGACGAGAAGATCCGGATCAAGACGTTGTCGTTGGGTGTCGTCATCCCGGACATCACCTTCGAACTGGCCAAGCGTAACGACGACATGTACCTGTTCTCCCCGTACGACGTCGAGCGCATCTACGGGCGCCCCTTCGCCGACATCTCCGTGACCGAGCACTACGAGGAGATGATCGAGGATCCGCGGATCCGCAAGAGGAAGATCAACGCCCGCCAGTTCTTCCAGACCCTCGCCGAGATCCAGTTTGAGTCCGGTTACCCGTACATCATGTTCGAGGACACGGTGAACAGGGCGAACCCGATCGAGGGGCGTATCACGCATTCCAACCTGTGCTCGGAGATCCTCCAGGTCGCCACCCCCAGCGAGTTCAACGATGACCTTACCTACTCTCAGGTCGGTGAGGACATCTCCTGCAACCTGGGGTCGTTGAACATCGCCGCTGCGGTGGATTCCGAGGACTTCTCCCGGACCATCGCGACGGCCATCCGTGGTCTCACCGCGGTGTCGGACCAGACCGCCATCGACTCGGTGCCGTCGATCCGTGAGGGCAACGACGGATCGCACGCGATCGGACTGGGGCAGATGAACCTGCACGGGTTCCTCGGACGCGAGCACATCCACTACGGGTCGGACGAGGGGTTGGACTTCACCAACGTCTACTTCGCTGCGGTGATGTACGAATGCCTCAAGGCGTCCAACGCCATCGCCCGCGAGCGTGGCACGACGTTCCGGAACTTCGCCAACTCCGACTACGCCTCCGGGGTGTTCTTCGACGCCTACGACCCCGCGACCTTCCAGCCGCGCACCGAGAAGGTCGCGGCCATCATCGAGAGCTCCTCGATCCACGTCCCCACCAACGAGGACTGGGCCGAACTGAAGGCGGCG
This sequence comes from Candidatus Corynebacterium faecigallinarum, assembly GCF_052264515.1. NCBI lineage: Bacteria > Bacillati > Actinomycetota > Actinomycetes > Mycobacteriales > Corynebacteriaceae > Corynebacterium > Candidatus Corynebacterium faecigallinarum. Next base: position 2,488 of record NZ_JBQQOC010000018.1, on the reverse strand, counting down.
GTGATGGCTGACGGGTTGTACAACCGGAACCTGCAGGCAGTGCCGCCGACGGGATCGATCTCCTACATCAACAACTCCACGTCGTCGATTCACCCGATCGCGTCGAAGATCGAGATCCGCAAGGAAGGCAAGATCGGTCGTGTCTACTACCCGGCGCCGCATATGGACAACGACAACCTCGAGTACTTCGAGGATGCCTACGAGATCGGCTACGAGAAGATCATCGACACCTATGCGGTGGCGACGAAGTACGTGGACCAGGGGCTGTCGTTGACGTTGTTCTTCAAGGACTCGGTCACCACGCGTGACATCAACAAGGCGCAGATCTACGCCTGGCGCAAGGGCATCAAGACTTTGTACTACATCCGGCTGCGCCAGACGGCCATGGCGGGAACCGAGGTCGAAGGCTGCGTGAGCTGCATGCTCTGACGGGGCGAGTCTCACTGACACGATAAAACAGGAAAGAGGAAGACAGATATGACCTACACCGGGGAGATAACTGGAGCGGATATCAAGAACGCTGCAGTTCACGACTTCATCCGCGAATGGGCGGAGATTACCGAGCCGGACCGCATCGAGATCATCGACGCCGATGACGACCAGCGTCTCACAGACGAGGCACTTGAGGCTGGAGAACTCCGGTATGCCGGAGATCGCCGCTATTACTCCCGGTCGCATATCCGCGACACCGCCCGTTCCGAGGAACGCACCATCGTCGCGACGTCAGATCCTGCTGACCGGGGAATCTACAACAACTGGAGGCACGCAGACGAGGTGAAGCGTGACATCGTCGGGTGTATGGCCGGAGCATCGAGAGGGAAAACGATGTATGTGGTCCCGTATCTGATGGCTGTGCCCGGTAGCCCACTCGCGCGGTACGGCGTCGGCGTCGAACTCACTGACGACCGGACTGTCGTTCTCCAGATGATGCGAATGGCACGCGTTGGTGCCGACTACATCACAGGCGTAGGGGACTTCTTCGTCCGTGGTGTGCACGTTACCGGAGATCTCGACAGGTTGGGGCAGGGTACTGCGGAGGATCGGCGGATGTTCGCCACCATCGCCGATGAGCGCATGATCCTGCATTACGGTTCTGCGTATGGTGGAAATGCCCTGCTGGGTAAGATCGCCCACGGCTTGAGGTTGGCGTCCTATGATGGGAGAGAGTCAGGGAAGTTCCTTGCAGAACAGTTCATGCTGATGGGGATCACCGACACGGAGACGGGAAAGACCTGGCACGTTGCGGGCGGCTTCCCGAGCGCCTCGGGCAAGACCAATCTGGCGATGACACTCCCGCCGGATGCCCTGGGAGAACGGTACAGGGTGAGTTTCTACGGTGATGACATTGCGTGGATGTGGGTGGGTGAGGATGGGCGCCTCTACGCGATGAACCCGGAGAACGGGGTCTTTGGGGTAGCACGCGACACCAACGATCGGACCAATCCTGCAGCTATGGAGGCTGTGGTACCGGGAAGCGGGACCATCTTCACCAATGTCGCGTACAACGACGACACCGGGGAGGTGTGGTGGGAAGGCCGGACACCAGAACCGCCTGAAGACACATCCGGATGGAGAGACTGGACAGGGACACTGATTGACGACCGCGCTCCCGGCGAGGAGGGCAACCCGTGGGCTCATCCGAACGGTCGTTTCACGAGTGGTCTCTCCAACGTCACCACAATCGCCGACGATGCCGACGATCCCGCGGGTGTACCCGTCGACCTGATTATCTTCGGTGGACGGACCCGGGACCGCGAGCCGCTTGCCCGCGTGGTCGACAGCGTGGCTGACGGCGTCTATGACGGTTTCACTCTCGGGGCTGAGGCGACGTTCGCTGCAGAAGGTGTGGAGGGCCGCCTCCGGTACGACCCAATGTCCATGAGACCGTTCATGTCGTACGGTGAAGGAGATTACCTGCAGCACTGGCTCGACATGTTCGACAAGCTTTCTGATCCTCCGACGATCGCCCACGTGAACTGGTTCCAGCGCGACCCACAGGACGGGCACTACCTGTGGCCGGGATTCCGGGAGAATCTTCGTGCGCTGTTGTGGATCCTGGAATACCGGGAAGGGGATGTCCACGGGGTGAACACGCCTGTGGGTATGGTGCCTTCCGCCGGAGAATTGAATCTCCGTGGCCTGGAACCTGCAGATCTCAGCCCTGTCGACCGTGACCGGCTGCTCCGTGTCGACCCGGCGCGGTGGAACGAGGAGATGCTGGCAAGGTCCGAGCACTTGGGACTGTTCAGTCGAGTTCCGGCAGCGATCACCGAAGCGCACCGGAGGATGACGGACGCGGTCTCTGCACTCCGGTGACAGTCGGGTATTTGATCCTTTCTCAGACGCGCTGGCCAACGGACCTACCCCGAGTGCGGTGGTAACCGTATTCCCCGCCCCGGAGACGGTGAGGACGATGTCGCTGACGAGCGTGAAGAGGCCCCCACGGCACTGGACTACCGGGCACCGTAGCGGGGCAGGCCATTAAACT